>NZ_JBMERN010000025.1:0-54411 GCF_049310965.1 Loktanella sp. DJP18
TCTGAAATCTTGCGTCAACAATCCTGCGCTGGATCAAGTTTGCAAACCCTTTGGCCGCGGGCGGGGCGAAATGGCCCCACAATGGGCGTCGCTGCTGCAATCGGGCAACGCGCCTTTTCAATCCGGCGGCAATCGCCTACAAGACCTCATGTTTTTGCCGGTCCCGTGCGGGCCCCGACCAGTCAAGGCCTTCATGCAGACAATCACCACGACCGAGGCGCTGGCCACCTTTTGTGCCGAAGCCGCCAAAAGACCCTATGTCACTGTCGACACCGAATTCCTGCGCGAGCGAACCTACTACGCGATGCTCTGCCTCGTCCAATTGGCATGGCAGGATGATGGTGGGCACGACGCGGTCGTCGTCGATCCCTTGGCCGACGGGCTGTCGCTGGAACCGCTATACGATCTGTTCCGCGATGAGGGCGTGGTGAAGGTGTTTCATGCCGCCCGTCAGGACCTCGAGATCTTCTGGGTCGATGCCAAGCTAATCCCCTCGCCGCTGTTCGACACGCAGGTCGCGGCGATGGTCTGCGGCTTTGGCGATCAGGCGGGCTATGAGACGCTGGTGCGCAAGATCTGCAAGGACGGCGTCGACAAGTCGAGCCGCTTCACCGACTGGTCCCGCAGGCCGCTGACGGACGCACAGAAGACCTATGCCATCGGCGATGTGACCTACCTGCGCGATATCTACGAATACCTGTCCGACCGGCTGCGCAGCACCGGACGACAGAAGTGGGTGACCGAGGAAATGGCGGTGCTGAACGACCCCACCACCTATGAGACCGACCCCGATACGGCGTGGGAACGGGTGAAGACCCGCACGAATTCGGGCCGGTTCCTTGGAATTGTGCGCGAACTGGCGCGATTCCGTGAAGTCTATGCCCAGACCAGAGACGTACCACGCAGCCGGGTCTACAAGGATGATGCCCTGGTCGAGATCGCGAGTGCGAAGCCCGCGAACGAGGCCGAGTTGGGACGCCTGCGCCTGCTGCTACGCGAAGCGCGGCGCGGCGAGATCGCGGACGGCATTCTGAAAGCGGTTGCCGACGGGCTGGCGGTGCCCAACGACAAGTTGCCAAAGCCGGACCTGAGCCGCGAGAAATTGCAGGTCAACCCGGCGATCGCCGACATGCTGCGGGTGCTCCTGAAGGCGAAATCCGACGCGGAGGACGTGGCGCAGAAACTCATCGCCTCATCCGCCGATCTGGACATGCTGGCGGCAGGTCAACGCGACATTGCGGCCCTGAAAGGCTGGCGTAACGAGGTCTTTGGTCGAGATGCGCTTTTGCTGACGCAGGGCAAGGTGGCGCTGGCTGTAGACGGACAGCGCGTCATCACGGTGCCGCGCTGAAAGGTGGATAAAGATGGCCACGCAAGCCTTTGAAGAGATAGTTGAAACCTTCGACTTTCTGGACGACTGGGAAGACCGCTATCGCCATGTCATCGACATGGGCAAGGCGATGCCGCCGCTGGAGGATGCGCTGAAGGTGCCGGCGACGAAGGTGGAGGGCTGTGCCAGTCAGGTCTGGCTGGTGGCGATGCCCAAAGACGGCGTGTTCCACTTTCGCGGTGACAGCGACGCGATGATCGTGCGCGGGCTGGTGGCGATCCTCGGCGCGCTTTACGACGGCGTGCCATTGGATCAGGTGGCACAGGTCGACGCCGGTGCAGAGCTTGGGCGGCTGGGTCTGACCGATCATCTGTCGGCGCAACGCTCGAACGGGCTGCGCGCGATGGTCGAGCGGATTCGCAACGTGTCAGCGTCGGGCTAACCGCTGCCCTGCAATGGGTTGAAGGGTGTCAGGCCGTCGCGAGGGCCTGCGCGAGGTCGCCGTATCCGGTACAGCGGCGGATGAACGTCAAACCCATGCGGTCCGCGATGGTGGCCGCCTTTGCCGTCAGCGCCGGGTCGTCGGTCTGCGCCAGATAGATCAGCGCCGTGTAATTGCCGAAATAGGTGTCGCGCAGTTGCGGATGACGGTCGAGGCCGAGCGGGCGCCAGACGAAGGCGTCGAACTGGCGGGTCAGGAAATCAGTCAGATAGAAGGCTGTCATGTCGTCGGTCCGGGCAAAGGCGTCGTTCCCCGTGAAGAAGCTGTAGCAATGCGGACCGGGGATCATCGCGATCCCCATCTCGTCGCAGGCCGCCTGCAACTGCCCACCGGTGCCGCAATCCGCGTAAACAACGAAGATTCGGTCGTAATCGTGACGTCGCGCCGCGACGGTCGCACGAATGGCCGGGACGATGCGTTCCGGGTGATTGTGGTATATTGCCGGCAGGCATTGCAGGTCCAGATGGTCCCACTGGTTCGCTGCACGCAGCGCGAGGATTTCATGCGCCAACGCACCGCAGGCCAGCAACAGGACCCGTCCGTCGCCTTGCGGCAGCAGTCCCTGTTCGGTCAACCGGTGATCCAGGTCCGTCACCGCGCGCGGCGGATCAGGATCGCGAGGATCAACAGGACAGTTCCCAAAGCCGGCAGAAGCGCCAAGGCACCGGCAAACTGCGCCAGCCAAACCGTCGCTGCTGCCAGCAGCAGCACGGTCAGGATTAAAAGAAGAAAGGGTCCGGTACGCATGAGTCTCCCCCCTATGTAGTGGGACAAGTGGGGGAGACTTTGCGGTCTGTCCAGTCAAAATGACGTCAAACTGAAAGCATGTCAGCCAGCATTGGCGCGATTGTGCTTTCGCGCCATCCAGGTCTTGGCCGTTTCGACCGCGACCGCCGCATCGCGGCAGTAGGCGTCGGCTCCGATGGCCCGGCCGAACTCCTCGTTCAGGGGGGCACCACCGACCAGCACGATGAAATCGTCGCGCATGCCTTTTTCGATCAAGGTGTCGATCACGACCTTCATGTAAGGCATCGTCGTCGTCAGCAGGGCGGACATGCCGAGGATGTCGGCCTTTTCGGACTGCAATGCCTCGATATATCCGTCGACGGCATTGTTGATGCCCAGATCGATGACCTCGAAACCGGCTCCCTCCATCATCATGCCGACAAGGTTCTTGCCGATGTCGTGGATGTCACCCTTGACCGTGCCGATGACCATCTTGCCGATGGTCGGCGCGCCGGTTTCGGCAAGCAGCGGCTTCAGGATCGCCATGCCGCCCTTCATCGCGTTGGCGGCCAGCAGCACCTCTGGCACGAACAGGATGCCGTCGCGAAAGTCGGCGCCGACGATGGTCATGCCGCCGACAAGTGCCTCTGTCAGCACGCGGTAGGGTTCCCATCCGCGCGCGATCAGAATGTTCACGCCTTCCTCGATCTCTTCCTTCATGCCATCGTAAAGGTCGTCGAACATCTGCGCGACGAGGTCTTCGTCATTCAGGTCGTTGAGGATAATTTCGTCGTCGTCCGACATGGGTTGATCCTTATGGCACGGCATTGACCGAAGTGTAGTTTCGTCATGCGCCTTTGCCCAGAGACGGACGCGATGAATTGCGACATTCGCGCCGTTGGGACCGACGCGGGCTTGCGGTTGTTTCCGTTTTGTTCCAAGCTCAGGTCATGGATTTCACTGTACCGCCACGCTTTCGCACGCCCGGTCGGGCCGCTGCCGGCAATCCGGACGTCCGGTTCGACCGCCTGACGCACGAGGGGGTCGATGACGGCTGGACGGCTGACGAGGATCTGCCTGTTCTGCGCACGCAGGTCAGCGAGGAGATGCCGCGCAGGGTGATCTCCAAGAACACCTCGCCCGACCTCTCCTTCGACCGGTCGATCAACCCCTACCGGGGGTGCGAACATGGCTGCATCTACTGCTATGCGCGACCCAGCCATGCCTACCTTGGCCTGTCACCCGGTCTGGATTTCGAGACGCGACTGATCGCGCGACCCGATGCGCCGCAGGTCCTGGCACGCGAGTTGCGGGCAGCGTCCTATGTGCCGCAGACCATCGCCATCGGCACCAACACCGACCCCTATCAGCCGATCGAAAGGGATCGCAGGATCATGCGGGGTCTGTTGCAAGTGCTGAGCGACTTCAACCATCCCATCGCCATCGTCACCAAGGGGGCGCTGATCACGCGGGACATCGACATCCTGGCACCGATGGCCGCCAAGGGTCTGGTGCGGGTCGGAATCTCGGTCACGACCTTGGACAACGCGACCAGTCGCGCGATGGAACCACGCGTGCCGCTGCCCGCCGTGCGGTTGCGGACGATCCGGGCGCTGACCGACGCCGGCATCGATGTGCGCGTCATGGTGTCGCCGGTGGTGCCGGCCCTGACGGATCACGAGCTGGAATCGATCCTTGCGGCGGCGAAGGACGCGGGGGCGGTTGCGGCGTCTTCCATCGTGCTGCGACTGCCGCGCGAGGTGGCGGGGCTGTTCCGCGACTGGCTGGAGTCGTCCTATCCCGACCGCGCCGCGCGGATCATGGGGCGCGTGCGTGAACTGCACGGCGGGCTGGACTATGACCCGGCGTTCGGGACGCGCATGACCGGGCAGGGGGAATGGGCACGTCTGCTGCGCCAGCGGTTCAACCTGGCCGCCCGGCGGCTGGGGCTGGACCGCCGCCTGCTGCCCTTGCGGACCGACCTGTTCGCCGCCCCGCCGCAGGCCGGTGACCAGATGCAGTTGTTCTGATAAGGTGACCTCCTCCGCGTGAAAGGATGCGACGATGAGCGAGCAACACTATTTCGGCGGCTGCCAGTGTGGTGCCATACGGTTCGAGGCAGACCTCGACCTTGAAAGGGCGATGACTTGCAACTGTTCGCGGTGTCAGCGCCTTGGCAGCGTGCTGACTTTCACGCCGCGTTCGAAGTTCACGCTATTGCAGGGTGAAGCTGCAATGACGTAATATCTGTTCAACACCGAACGGATTGCGCATCGTTATTGCACGACCTGCGGGATCGAGGCCTTTGCCTATGGCATCGGACCGGACGGATCCGAGGTTGTCGCCGTGAATGCCAACTGTTTTGACGGAGTCAATCCGCGGGCTCTGGCGGTGCAGCATGTGGACGGTGCAAGCTTCTAGGCCAGCCCCGCCTGCGTCAGTTGCGTCGCTTGCCCCGACGGGCGGCGCGGACGGGGCCGTTGCCGTCGGTGCCGTCCGATTCCGACGAAAAGGTGCCGAGGGCCGCCGTGATCGCCTCGAGTGACGGGCGGTCGCCCTTGGGCCGTGTTTCCAGAGCCTCACGCATCGCGGTCAGATGCTCTGGCGTCGTGCCGCAGCAGCCGCCGATGATCTTTGCCCCGCAGTTGCGGGCGAGTTCCGCGTAGTCCGCCATCAATTCCGGCGTGCCGTCGTAGTGAATGTGACCATCGTGATACTTCGGAATGCCCGCATTGCCTTTGGAGATCAGCGGCAAGGCAGGGTCCGCGTCCGCCATGCCGAGGATCGTGCGCAGCAGATCAGAGGCACCGGTGCCGCAGTTCGCGCCGAAGCCCTGCGGTTGGTAGTCGAGCTTGCCCACCGATTTCACCATCTCGCGCGAGGTGACGCCCATCATCGTGCGGCCCGCCGTGTCGAAGGACATGGTGCCGCACCAGGGCATGTCGGCGAGCTTGAACGCCTCGGCGGCAGCGGCATATTCCTCGAACGCGGAAATCGTCTCGACCCAGAGGACATCGGCACCGCCGGCCTTCAGCCCCTCGGCCTGTTCGTGGAACATCTCGACCGCAAGTTCATGGGTCAGGTTGCCCATCGGCATCATGATGTCGCCGGTCGGCCCGACAGAGCCCGCGACGATGACGGTGCGACCCGCCTTGTCGGCGACCGCGCGCCCGATCTCGGCGGCGGCCTTGTTCAGTTCCATCACGCGGCCTTGGGCATCGTGCAGTTTCAGGCGCGAGGCATTGCCTCCGAAACTGTTGGTCAGAAACAGGTCCGATCCTGCATCGACGGCCCCCTGATACAGCTTCGCGATCCGGTCAGGATGTTCGACGTTCCACATCTCTGGCGCGTCGCCGGAAGAAAGACCCATGTTGAAAAGGTTTGTCCCGGTGGCGCCATCGGCGAGGATCCAGTCGCGCGCGGCGAGCAGTTGGGCGAATGCTTGTGTCATCGGTGGCCTCGGGCGGTGCAGGGGGTCCGGTACGGACGGTCGTGTCTTCCGTCGCACGGGACGCGGCAAAAGACAATCGTCCGAGCCAGGATGTCAGCCGCGCGTGCGGGCGCTGGATGGCGAGCAGAACGGCACTGGCAGACCACAGGAACAGGATTGGATTGGGAGCGGCATGATAGAGCATCCGGGTGCGGGGCGCGAAGCCGCCCTTGAACTGTTGCAGTCCGGTATTGCGTCGGCCCAGCCAGCCGAAGGGTCCGCGTCGGGCGACCGTCGCACCCATGTTCACCTCGGTCACGCCCGCCAGCCTTGCAGCCGCGAACCCCGCGACCATGGCCGCGTGGATCGCACCGGCGGGCAGGGTGCCGTCGTAGCGGATCAGGTCCAGCGTCCAGTCGAACCGGCCGACCTGAAAGGTGACGAAGCCGCGCAGGGTGTCGTCGACGAAGATGCCATGGACCCGTTGGTCCCGCAGGGCATGCGGGGTGGTAGCGCCCCATGGAGAACCCGCGCTCTCCTCCGTGAGCGCGCGCCCAGGTGGCAGCGATGCGGTTCAGGTCGGTCGCCATTGCGCCGGGATCGATGATTCGGATCACGACACCGGCGGACCGGGCCTGCCGCAACTTGCGCCGCAGCGTGGACCTCGCAGGGCCGTCACATGTCCAGACCTGCGGGTCGATCCAGGATTCGGTCGCGATCACCATGACCGACCAGTCCACGCGACGCAGACGCGCGGCGGCGCGCGCGCTGCACTTGTAGCGACTGGTGCGGGCAAGGGCCGCAGGGGTGTCGCGCAACGTCTCTCCGATGATGGCGCGCGCAAAGAGGGCCTGGCCGACCAAGGCGGCACCGCGGTCGTCCTGCCAGACAGAGGCCCCTTGCCCCGACAGCGCCCAGATCGCGGGCGCACGGTTTCGCAACAGGCAGCGCAGGGAATCGCGACCGGGCAGGGCATGTGGCTGCCGCAACGCCAGCAGCCCCATTACGCCGGGCAGGATGCCATAGACCAAGCGGTAGGCCAGCAGCGCCGGCAGCATCTGCGCCACCGGGACCGGAAGCAAGGCCAGCACGACCAAATCGAATGCGCCAAGGCCCATCGGCAGGTGGGTGGCCAGCCTGGCCCCGACCGCCAGCGTGAAGACTGCTACGACGTCCAGCGCGGGAAGGTCAGAGGGGGCCAGCAACAGAAAGACGGCCGCCGCACAGAGCAAATCCAACTGGCACCACCCCAGGACACCGGTGGCAACGGCACGGTTTCGCCAGAGCATCGGGCCGTAGCGCCAGCTTGCAAGCCCGGCGGCGGTCAGCAGAAACGGCAGCAAGGTCAACGACAGCGACGGGATGCCAGTCAGCGCGACCCACCAGATTGCGACCAGCGCAGAGACACTCCAGCACAGCATGAACGACAGCGAGGCTGCGAGTGACAGGCGCGCGACATCGGCGGGCGGGGTCGTGTCGCGCAGCAGTCGCCAGCGCAGCAGGCCCGCCACCACGCTGGCCGCCCCGACGCACTGACCGACAGCCACGGCAATGCGACCGGTGCGCCGCGCGGCATGAGGCTGCGTGTTCAGGCGCAAGGCGACGTGCCAAACCGCCTCCATCCGGCCCATGACGACAAAGCTGAGGCCGGTCAGGCCAAGGGCTGCGATCCAGCGCCAGGGCGCGATGGCCGGCAGGCCGTCCAGTGCCGTCGCAAGCGCATGCGCCGGCAATTGCCCGGCACCCCAGACCAGCAGGCCAATACCGAGGGCCGTTGGCAGGGTGACGCGCGCCGCGCGCCAAGCCGGGTGGATCGTGACGTGTTGCCGCATCTGGGCCCCCTGACTGCACTGTCAGGGTCCTAGCGCGCGTGGCATGAAAGGCGGGTAAACGCGGCTCCGAAAGACCGCGTATCCCCTAAAATGCAATCAGTTTTCGTCCACAAGCTGCGCCTTGGCGGCGATCATCAGCTCTGCCATCTTGGCGCGCAGGTCGGCCTCGGACACCGTGTCGCCAAGATCACCGCTGACCTTGCGATAGACATCCTCGTCGCCGGCCTCTTGGAAATCGGACTTGATGACTTCGCGGGCGTAGGCCTGTGCATCATCACCGGTCTTGCCCATCAGGTCTGCCGCCCAAAGGCCCAGCAGCTTGTTGCGGCGGGCCTCGGCCTTGAACTGCATCTCGGCGTCGTGGGCATACTTGTTCTCGAAGGCGTTTTCACGGTCTTTCATCGTCGACATGGGGCGGCGTCCTTTGTGCGGCGTTGCGTTGATGAAGTTATGGGGACCGCACCGCTTGCCCGCAAGGGGGGCTTGGCGTAAGAGGCCCCAAGCGGTGGCCCGCCAACGGGGCCGCCCCCGAACGCGAGGCATTTCATGGCACGCCGCAAGCTGATCTACGAAGGCAAGGCAAAGATCCTTTACGAGGGGCCGGAGCCGGGCACATTCGTCCAGTATTTCAAGGACGATGCCACCGCAGGTAACGGTGCCAAGAAAGAGGTGATCGAAGGCAAGGGCGTGCTGAATAATCGCTTGTCCGAGTTCTTCATGATCGGGCTGGGCAACATCGGCATCCCCACGCATTTCATCCGCCGCCTGAACATGCGCGAGCAGTTGATCCGCCAGGTCGAGATCATTCCGCTGGAAATCATCGTGCGCAATTTCGCCGCAGGTTCCATGGCCAAGCGGCTGGGCATGGAAGAGGGCGCACCCTTGCCGCGCCCGATCGTGGAATTCTCCTACAAGGACGACAAGCTGGGCGACCCGCTGGTGCCCGAGGAATACATCATCGCCTTCGGTTGGGCGTCGCAACAGGACATGGACGACATCGTCAGCATGGCCCTGCGGGTCAACGACTTCATGTCGGGCGTCATGTACGGTGTCGGCATCAAGCTGATCGACTTCAAGATCGAGGTCGGGCGCATCTGGGACAACGAATTCCCGCGCCTTGTGGTCGCGGACGAGATCAGTCCCGATTGTTGCCGGCTGTGGGATGTCGAGACGGGACAGAAACTGGACAAGGATGTGTTCCGCCAGGACCTTGGCAATCTCGCCGACGCTTATACAGAGGTCGCGCGCCGTCTGGGCGTTCTGCCGAGCAACGTTACTCATCGCCCGAAGCCGACGCTGATCAACTAAGGATACCAAAGACATGAAGGCCAATGTTCATGTGATGCTCAAGGACGGCGTGCTGGACCCGCAGGGCGAGGCGGTGCGCCATGCGTTGGGGGCGATGGGGTTCGCCGGCGTGAACGGCGTGCGTCAGGGCAAAATCATCGCCCTCGATCTGCAGGACGGCACGTCCGAGGCGAAGATTCGCGAGATGTGCGAGGCGTTGCTGGCCAATACGGTCATCGAATCCTATCGGATCGAGCTTCTCTGATGCGCGCCGCCGTCCTCGTCTTTCCGGGATCCAACTGCGACCGCGACATGGCGGTGGCGCTGCGCGCGGCCGGGGCCGACGTCACGATGATCTGGCACAAGGATGCCGAGATCGGTGACGTCGATCTGGTCGCGGTGCCTGGCGGCTTTTCCTTTGGCGATTACCTGCGCTGCGGTGCCATCGCCGCGCAATCGCCGGTCTGCCAGGGTCTGAAGCGGCATGTGGAACGCGGCGGCTATGCGCTTGGCGTCTGCAACGGGTTCCAGGTCCTGACGGAAACCGGCCTTCTGCCCGGCGCGCTGATGCGCAATGCAGGGCTGAAATTCGTGTGCAAGCCAGTCACCTTGACCGTCGCGACCGCTGCGTCCGCGTTCACCCAAGGCTACACTGCGGGCGACACGATCACATTGCCGGTGGCGCATCACGACGGCAATTACACCGCCGATCCCGACACGCTGGACGCGCTGCGTGATCAGGACCGCATCGCCTTTGCCTACGGCGACAACTTCAACGGCAGCCGCAACGACATCGCCGGCGTGTTGAGCGAGAACCGGCGGGTGCTGGGCATGATGCCGCATCCCGAACGTGCCGTGGACCCACTGACGGGTCATACGCACGGGCTGGCGCTGTTCCGCGGCCTTGTGCAGCAACTCGCCGACGCATGAGCCATCGCTTGCCGGTCAGGGGTGCCCGGCTTATCTAATGTCGATGCAGCGGACGGATACCATCGCGGGAAAGACGGGGCAGGGCCGCTGGGTCCTGCGCCTGAGCGTTCTCGTGGTCTGCCTGTTGGGTATCATCACGATCTACACGACGAACATGCTGCTCACCCAGCGGTTCACCGAGACCACGCGCAACCGCGCCGAGGTCCGCCTGACCTTTTATGTCGCCAACCTGATGAGCGAACTTCAGCGCAATTCCATCGTACCGCAACTGCTGGCCCGCGACCCCGAACTGATCAACGCCTTGGCGGATGGAAACTTCGCCTTGTCCACCCAGCGCCTGCTGTCCTTCGTCGATGAGATCGGGGCCGCGTCGCTGATGCTGCTGGACCGCGACGGACGCGTCGTCGCCGCGACTGACCGCAACCGTCTGGGCGAGGCGCATCGCGGCGACGCGTCCTTCGTGAATGCATTACGCAGCAATGCGACGGTCTTTACGCTGAGCGAGACGGCACAGGGCGGCTATGGCTTTGTCTATTCGCGCCGGCTGGAGGAGAATGGCACGGCGTTGGGCGTGATCCAGGTCGCCGTCGATCTGGCCAAACTGGAACGCAACTGGGCCAGCGTGTCGGATGCGGTCTATGTGACCGATAGCAAGGGCACGATCATCCTGTCCACCGAACCACGCTGGCGCGGGCTGGACGAGGCAGAGGCGCTGCGGCGCCAGACACCGCCCTCTGCGATCGAAATGGCGCTGCGCGCCACGCAGGACTGGGCCGCCTTGCCCATCGACGCCTACCTGCGCGGAGAAGCCGTGCTGCGCCGCGAGGCGCGCGTCCCGTTCCAAGGGTGGCGCATGGTCAGCTACACCGCCTATTCCTCGGTGCGGGAAAGGGTGAACGGCGTTCTGGCGCTGGAGGTCATGGGCTTCGCGATCCTGCTGGCCTTCATGTTCTGGTTTTCATCGCGCAGGGCCACGAACCGGGTTGCGCTGTTTGAACGCGAATCCGCCGAATTGCGCGCGCTGAACGCCGCCCTTCAAAACGAAATCGCGGCCCGCAAGCAGGTTGAACGCAACCTCGAAGTGGCGGAACAGACAATGGCGCAGACGTCGAAGCTGGCCGTTCTGGGCGAGATGTCGGCCGCCGTCAGCCACGAATTGAATCAGCCGCTGGCCGCGATGAAGACCTACCTGGCCGGCGCGCGCCTGCTGCTGCAACGCAAACGGCCGGAAGAGACATTGTCGTCCTTCCAGCGCATCGACGACCTGATCGACCGGATGGGTGCCATCACGCGGCAACTGAAATCCTATGCACGCAAGGGGTCCGACGCGTTCGAGCCAGTGGACACCCGCGCGGCCGTGTCATCGGCCCTGTCGATGATGGAACCGCAGTTGAAGACTCGCTATGTGCAGATCAGCCGCACCTTGCCGGGCGGACCTGCGATGATCTACGGCGACCGGCTGCGGCTGGAACAGGTCATCATCAACCTGCTGCGCAACGCGATCGACGCGACCAAGGTCGTGGACGATCCGCGCATTGACGTGATCCTCGCCGTGGGCGAGACGGTCACGCTGACGGTGCGCGACAACGGCCACGGAATCGACGACCTCGAACAGCTGTTCGAGCCGTTCTATACGACAAAGCAACCCGGCGATGGTGTGGGCCTTGGCCTCGCGATCTCTTCGGGTATCGTGAACGATCTGGGCGGTCGTCTGACCGCGCGGAACGGGGCAGGTGGCGGTGCTGTGTTCGAAGTGCAGCTGCCACGCCTCAAGACAGCGGCACAAGCCGCGGAATAAGGATGAGATCCATGAGCAAAGCCATGAAAATCGCCATCGTGGACGATGAGAAGGACATGCGGCAGTCGATCAGCCAATGGCTGGCCCTGTCCGGTTTCGAAACGGAAGCCTATGCGACGGCCGAGGAGGCGTTGCGCAACGTGGGCCCGGATTTCCCCGGCATCGTCGTCAGCGACGTGAAGATGCCCGGCATGGACGGCATGCAGTTCCTGAAAAAGCTGCGCGGCGTCGATTCCGCGCTGCCCGTCATCATGATCACCGGCCACGGCGACGTGCCGATGGCGGTGGAAGCGATGCGCGTCGGCGCCTTCGATTTCCTTGAAAAGCCCTTCAATCCGGACCGCATGACCGAACTGGCCAAGAAGGCCTGCAGCGCGCGGCGCCTGACGCTGGACAACCGCGCCTTGCGCAAGGAATTGTCAGACGGGTCCGCCCTGATCAAGAAGCTGATGGGGTCTTCGACCCCGATGGAACGGTTGAAGGAAGACATCCTCGACCTGGGTCAAGCCGACGGCCATGTGTTGATCGAAGGCGAGACCGGGACCGGCAAGACGCTGGTGGCCCATGCGCTGCACGCGGTCGGGGCGCGGGCGACCAAGAAGTTCGTCCTGATTGCTTGCGCCGCCTTTGACGAGGCGACCTTGACCCGCCGCCTGTTCGGACCGGCAGGAGAGGAAGAGCCGATTCCCGCGATGGAAGAAGCCCGCGGCGGCACGCTGGTTCTCGAGGATGTCGAGAGCCTGTCGCAGACGCTTCAGGCGCGGCTGCTGACGGCGATCAACGATCAGGGCAATCCGGCAGAGACACGGATCGTGGCGATCTGCAACCTGCAGGAACAGGACAAGACCTGCGAGTCGGTGCTGCGCCCGGATTTGTATTACCGTATCAGTGCATTGCGCATCGTCGTTCCACCTCTGCGTCAACGTGGAGAGGACATCCTGACCCTCTTCACCCGCCTGTCCGACCAATTCGCCGAGGAATATGGCTGCGATGCGCCCGAGGTCAGCGCGCAGGAGGCAGCGCAACTGTTGCAGGCCCCCTGGCCCGGCAACGTGCGGCAGCTAATCAACGTGGCGGAACGTGCCGTATTGCAGAACCGGCGCGGCACAGGCTCCATCGCATCCTTGCTGATGGCTGACAACGACGACAGCCGGCCAGCCATGACAACGGAAGGCAAGCCCTTGAAGGAGTTCGTCGAAGCCTTCGAGCGCATGCTGATCGACAACACGATGCGCCGTCACAAGGGCAGCATCACCGCCGTGATGGAAGAGCTGTGCCTGCCGCGCCGCACCCTGAACGAAAAGATGGCGAAATATACCCTGTCACGATCCGATTACCTGTAGGGTGAAGCGGACACGGGACAGGGGGCCAACGATGATCCGACCGACTGCGACTGCCGGAGCCTTGGCCATGTTGGCCGCCTGCGGCAGCAGCGATTATGACGGCAACATCGGCAAGGACCCGGTGGAGATCAGCGCTTTCGGCGCGGCAACGATTGTGCCGACGACAACCGGTGCCTTTCCTGGCATCGCTGCCGCGGACACGACCGTCGTGCAGGATGGCGGTGGCAACGGCTATGCCTTTGGCTATGCTTTGGTGAATGCGGCTGACTATGGTGACGACACGGGGCAGGCCAATCTGGCGATTGCGGGCGTGCTGCCGCAGACCGACCTTGGCACGACACCGACGTCGGGCGTTGCGACGATGACGGGCACCTATCGGCTGGTCGTCGTCGAAAACGCCGATACGACGACTGCCCCCGGCACATGGACCGTGACGCGCCCGACCGGAACGCTGTCGGCCGACATCGACTTTGGCACAGGGCGTCTGAACGGGGCTTCCACCGACGGGAAACTGACGTTGGCGGCCTCTGGGGACGCGGGATTTGCGGACGGATTCGCGGGCGACGTATCCTACGACGGCGTCCCGGGCCTCTTTGCCGGCGAACTCGGGCCGGACGATGCCGTGGCGGCCATGACGGGGCGGGCCGACGACAGCTTCTATGCTGGCGGCTTCATCATCGGGAGGTGAACGGCCCGACGACCGGATTGCACTTTGTGATTGTCTTGTGACAGTCTTCTAACCTATGTAGGGACCACGGGCGGTTGCCATGACGATATGTGCAAAAGCCCGGTGAGATTCTCTGCCACGATCCGACACGGCCTTGCCGGTGGATCGCAGCAGCTGACCATGATCGGCAACGATCACACGAACGCCCTGGGTCAAGATGTTCAGCATTGTGACCGGGCATTGAACAGGCCCGCCTGACGCGGGTCAGACAAGGACCGCGATGCGAGGCGCGCAGATCAAAGGCCAGACGACAGACACCCCAAGGGGTGTTCTCGTGGCCCGCGCACCCATCGCCCTACTCAGACATGACAGCCGGACATCCGCGCCCCCCGGGGCCTGTTCCGCGCGCCATGCGATTGGAAATCATGAAGAAAATGCTTATCGATGCCACCCACGCGGAAGAAACCCGCGTTGTCGTGGTCGACGGAAACAAGGTCGAGGAATTTGACTTCGAAAGCCAGTTCAAGCGTCAGCTTGCTGGGAACATCTATCTGGCCAAGGTCACGCGGGTCGAACCGTCGTTGCAGGCCGCTTTCGTGGACTACGGCGGCAACCGCCATGGCTTCCTCGCCTTTTCGGAAATTCATCCCGATTACTACCAGATCCCGATCGCCGACCGCCAGGCGCTGATCGCCGAGGAAAAGGCCTATGCCGCCAGCCAAACGGCTGACGACGATGCCGATGACGCGGACGATGCAACCGAGGCTGCGGGCGACGACAGTGGCAAGCCCCGCGTGCGCCGCACCCGTCGCAGCCGGACCCGCGCCGCGGACGCCAGTGGCGAAGACGCCACCGCGACGCGCGCCGTCGCGGGCATGGAGATGATCGACCTCGACGACGAGGAAGGCTCCAGTCCGATGGAGCTGGTGAAGGAAACTCCGGTCGACACACCCGCGGCGGACGACGATCAGGACGAAGCCGAGACGCAGACCGCCGCAGAGAAGGACGACGAGATCGAGCAGGTCGAAAGCGCCGACGACAGCGACGACATGCGCCCCGTGCGCAAGCCGCGTCCCAAGCGCTACAAGATCCAGGAAGTCGTGAAGGTCCGCCAGATCATGCTGGTGCAGGTCGTGAAAGAGGAACGCGGCAACAAGGGTGCGGCGCTGACGACATATCTGTCGCTGGCCGGTCGCTATTGCGTCCTGATGCCGAACACCGCGCGCGGTGGCGGCATTTCCCGCAAGATCACGAATATCGCCGACCGCAAGAAGCTGAAGGAAATCGCGGGCGAGATGCTGGTGCCTGAAGGTGCCGGTCTGATCATCCGCACCGCAGGCTCGCAGCGGACCCGCAACGAGATCAAGCGCGATTACGAATACCTGCAACGGATGTGGGAACAGATCCGCGAGCTGACGCTGAAATCCATCGCGCCCGCCAGGATCTACGAAGAGGGCGATCTGATCAAGCGGACGATCCGCGACCTCTATTCCAAGGACATCGACGAGGTGATCGTTGCCGGTGCCGAAGGCTATCGCAACGCGAAAGACTTCATGCGGATGATCATGCCGTCCCACGCCAAGAACGTGAAGCAATACGCCGAACAGATGCCTCTGTTCGCCCGCTATCAATGTGAAAGCTACCTGTCGGGCATGTTCAACCCGGCGGTGCAGCTGCCGTCAGGCGGCTACATCGTCATCGGCGTGACCGAGGCGCTTGTGGCGATCGACGTGAACTCCGGCCGGGCAACGAAGGAAGGCTCGATCGAGCAGACCGCGTTGAAGACCAACCTGGAGGCCGCCGACGAGGTGGCGCGTCAGGCCCGTCTGCGCGACCTTGCCGGCCTGATCGTGATCGACTTCATCGACATGGACGAGCGCCGCAACAACGTGGCGGTGGAAAAGCGGTTCAAGGACGCGCTCAAGACCGACCGCGCGCGTATCCAGGTCGGCCGCATTTCGGGCTTTGGCCTGCTGGAAATGTCGCGCCAGCGTCTGCGCCCCGGCATGCTGGAGGCGACGACGCAACCTTGCCCGCATTGCCACGGCACGGGCCTGTTGCGCTCTGACGACAACGTGGTTCTGAATATCCTGCGCCAGATCGAGGAAGAAGGCGTGCGTGCGCGCAGCAAGGAAGTGCTGGTGCGCGCCCCTGTGTCCATCGCGAACGTGCTGATGAACGGCAAGCGTGAGCATGTGGCCGGGATCGAGGCGCGCTACGGCATGTCCGTGCGCGTCGAATGCGACATCACCCTGGTGTCGCCCGATTTCGCCATCGACAAGTTCAAGACGGCGACCCGCATGGTGCCAGATGCGCTGCCTTTCGTGGCCCCCACGCTGGACGCGCAGGATCAGGCCGATGAACATGTCTTCGACGAGGTCGAGGAGGAAGCGGCCGAGACGGTTGCAGAGGCCCCGACCCAACGCCAGCCGCAGGCGCGGGCCGCGACCGAGGACGATGCCGATGGCCAGCCCCGCAAGAAGCGGCGCCGGCGGCGGCGGCGGAAGGGCGGTCAAGGTGCCGATCAGAACGGCGATCAGCCCGATGGCGCAGATCAGAACGACGATGCGGACGATCTCGACGACGACGCCGTGACGACCGATGCTCCGCCGGCCGAGGAGGGTGAGAAGCCCAAGCGCACCCGGACGCGGAGCCGCAAGCCGAAGGCCGACGCTGACGCGCCGGAGGCCGCGCTTGTGCCCGAAGCCCCGGCTGAGGAGGTGGCCTCCGCAACAGAGGAAGCACCGAAGCGCACACGGGCCCGGCGCAAGCCGAAGGTCGAGGTCGAGGCCGTCGCAAGCGATGCGGCGACCGAGGAGAAGCCGAAGCCCGCGCGTCGCAGCCGGGCCAAGAAGCCGGCTGCTGTGACTGCTGACGACGCCGCTGTCGTGACGGAAGCGCAAGCGACCGTCGAGGCCGCCCGCGAGGCTCCCGCCGATACGACAACGGAAACGGAGCCCATGCCCGTAGCCGTTGAACCGGAGCCCGCAGCACCGGAGCCCGCAGCACCGGAGGTCGTCGCTGAACAGGCCGCACCAGAGGTGAAATCCGCCCCTGTGGCCGCCGATGTCGCGGAACCTGCAACGGAAGACGATGCAAAGCCGAAGAAGCGCGGCTGGTGGTCACTCGGTCGCTGATCGACGCTGCGAACACATAAAAAGGCGGGCCTTCGGGTCCGCCTTTTTCGTCTGCACGAGGCCTTAACCCTTGCGGATGAGATAGATCTGCGCCTCGCCCTCGTCCGATGCCGACAGCAGGTCATGCCCGGCCTCGGCACAGAAATGCGGCACGTCGATGACGGCGGCGGGGTCTGTCGCGCGCATCCGCAGGACCTGACCAGAGGCCAGCGCCGACAGGCGCTTGCGCGCCTTCAGGACGGGCAGGGGGCACAGCAGACCAGAGGCGTCGAGGTCGGCGTCATGTTCCATCGCCCATCGCTAGGCCGCATGTGACAGTTTGTAAACGCCCTCGTGACGCATGAAGCCGTGACGCTTGCCGTGCAATCGCCTATGCCTTTTCCAAACCAAGGAGTGCCCATGTTCGAGAATGTCGCCCTGATGGATGCGAGCCTGCTGCCCGCGATGGCGATTGCACTTGTCGCCGGATTGCTGTCGTTCCTGTCGCCCTGTGTGCTGCCCATCGTGCCGCCCTATCTGGCCTACATGGGCGGCGTGTCGGTGACAGAGCTGGATGAAACTGCGGCTGCACGCCGGCGCGTCATGGTCGCGGCCTTCATGTTTGTGCTGGGCCTGTCCACGGTATTCTTGCTGCTTGGCATGGCATTCTCCTCACTGGGCCGCGCGTTGCTGCAGTGGCAGGGCTGGTTCGTGCCCATCGCGGGCACCGTCGTGATGATCTTCGGGGCGCATTTCATCGGTGTCTTCCGGATCGGCTTTCTCGACCGCGAAGCGCGACTGGCGACCGGTGACAACGGCGGCGGCGCGTTCGGTGCCTATATCCTCGGCCTCGCCTTCGCCTTCGGATGGACGCCGTGCCTTGGCCCGATCCTGGGCACGATCCTCGGGCTGGCGGCATCAGAGGGTGATGTCGGGCGCGGCACCGTCCTGCTGGCGATGTATGCGGCCGGGCTGGGCCTGCCGTTCCTCGCCGTTGCCGCGTTCTTTCCACGCCTTCGCGGTCCGATGAACTGGATGAAGCGGCACATGGCGCGGATCGAGCGCACGTCGGGCCTGCTGCTCTGGACTGTCGGACTGATGATGGTGACGGGTCAGTTCACCGCCTTCAGCTTCTGGCTGCTTGAACGGTTCCCGGCGCTCGGCGCGATCGGTTAGCGGCTTATTTCCGTCGCCATTGCCCGCTAGGGTGCGCGCATGAGCGATGATCAGGTTCAGCATCGGCCCGTGCGGCGCCGGCGGGTGTTCTACATCCCCGGCTACGATCCGATTCATCCCCGCCGCTACCGCGAGCTTTACCGGACGGAAGGTGCAGCGCAGGCGCAGATCAGCGGCTACGTCCTGACGCTATGCCCGAAGCCGCGCGGCAAGACCTATGGCTGGACCGTCGATGCGGTGATCGGCGGGGCAGAGGTCGCGGCGCAGATCGACGTCCTCGTCTGGTCCGACATCGTGCGCGACAGCATGTCGGGGTCGGTTCCGGCGACCTACTGGCAGCTTGTCCGCACCGCATGGACCTACATTGCCAGCGGTGCGCTGCGGCGCATGATGTGGTTGCGAAAGGGGCCGGTGATTGCCGCTCTCTACCCGGTGGGCATGCTGTTGCTGCAACTGCTGGTGGCGCTGCTGCTGGGATCACTTGCAGCCGGCGTCCTGGGGCTGATCCCGGCGACAGGGAGGGTGCGCATGGTCCTCGCGCTGCTGTCCTGGGGGATCTGGGCCGCAGCCATCGTTGCAACGCTGCGCTGGTTCAAGAAGAAGGACGGCAGGTTCTTCGCTTATTACCTGATGCACGACTACGCCTACGCGGCCCGCTGGAACGGAGCAAATCCAGCCGCATTGGAAACGCGGATGGCCGAATTCGCCGACCGCGTCGCCACAGCGTTGTCGCAAGACTTGGACGAGGTGCTGGTCGTCGGCCATTCGTCGGGTGCGCATCTTGGCGTGTCGATCCTGGCCGATCTGCACCGCGATGGACGGGTGCCCGCCACTGGACCATCGCTGTCCTTCCTGTCTCTGGGGCAGGTCGTGCCCATGGTCTCATTCCTGAAGGATGCCAGTCGCTTGCGCCGCGATCTTCATTTCCTGTCTCAACAAAAGATGCCGTGGGTCGACGTGAGCGCGCCGGGTGACGGCTGTGCCTTTGCGCTGTGCGATCCTGTCAGCGTTTCGGGTGTCGAGCCGGCGAACAAGCGTTGGCCCCTCGTGATCTCGGCAGCCTTCACGCAGACGCTGTCGCCCGAACGGTGGAACGCCCTGCGGTGGAAGTTCTTTCGTCTGCATTTTCAGTACCTTTGCGCGTTTGACCGGCCGGGCGACTACGACTATTTCCAGATCACGGCAGGTCCGCTGACGTTGGGCGACCGCTACCGCGGCCGCGCGCCATCCGCGTCGCGCATCGATGTGGCCGCGTCCAAATACACTGACATGGCCGCATGATCCCGGCCAAACCGCCGGCCCGCCCGGACAGGGTCTCTCTCTGGCGGTATCTGCGGCTGTTCCGCGCTGACATCCTGTCGGCGCAACCGGCCAAGCTTTACCGCGCATGGATGGCGGAATTTCGCACGCCGTTCTTTCGCAGCTACATGATCAACGACCCCGATCTGATCGCCCGCGTCCTGAAAGACCGGCCCGACGACTTTCCGAAATCCGATCGCATCGGTGCAGGTCTGCGGCCGCTGCTGGGAGAGTCCGTGTTTCTGACCAACGGCGATCTGTGGAAGCAGCAGCGCCGCATCATCGACCCCGCCTTTGCGGGCGGTCGGTTGCGCGACACCTTTCCGGCGATCAAGGCCGCCGGTGACGCCGCCGTGGCGCGCCTCGCCCCGCTTGCAGACGGCACTGCACGGGATATCGAACCCGAAACCAGCCATGCCGCCGCCGATGTGATCTTTCGCACGCTGTTCTCGGTCCCGATCGAGAACCTGATCGCGGCACAGGTCTTTGACGCCTTTCGCGCCTACCAGCGCACCCAACCGATCCTGAACCTCGCCGCTTTCATTCCCGGACCGCGCTGGATGCCGCGTTTTTTCCGCCGCGACACACGGGCTGCGGCACGCACGATTCGGGCGTTGATCACTGAAATGACGGCCCGCAGACTTGCGCAGATCGAGGCGGGCACCGCCCCCGACGACTTGGCCACGAAGATCATGACGACCGCCGACCCGGACACCGGACTGACATTCGACGTGCCGCAGATGGTCGATCAGGTCGCGATCTTCTTTCTTGCAGGCCACGAGACGAGCGCTGCGGCTTTGGCCTGGACGCTGTATCTGCTGGCGATGCACCCGGACTGGCAGGATCGCGTGGCCGCCGAGGCGCGAACCTGGGATGGCAGTTTTTCGGGGCTGTCGACGCTGAAGGTGACGCGCGATGTGTTCCGCGAAAGCCTGAGGCTTTATCCCCCGGTTCCGATGATGGTCCGCCAGACTGTGAAGCCCGAGATATTTCGGGACCGCAATGTCACCCCCGGTGCGCAGGTCGTGTTGTCGCCGTGGCATCTGCATCGTCATACGCGGATCTGGGACGATCCGGATGCGTTTGATCCCGCCCGCTGGCAGACCGAGAACGGCAAGACAGGGCAGCGCACGGCCTATATCCCGTTTTCTGCCGGACCCCGCGTCTGCACCGGGGCCGGTTTCGCGATGATCGAAGGAGCCGTGTTGCTGGCGCAACTACTGTCCGCCTACCGCTTCGATCTGGTGCCGGACCGCGCGCCGATGCCGGTGGCGCATCTGACCGTGCGAACGGCGCAGGGCATGTGGTTGCGGATCGAACATCGTCAATCGCGGTCAATCTCCTGTTGATCCGGCATCACGCCATTTGCGATGCCTCGCAAGCTATTGATCGCACGCGATTACAAGCGTTATTCGTTGGATCGATGTTGCTGCGCGTCGCGCAGGACGTGAACACGAATGGCAGAGGCAAGGCCGACATCGCCACGCTCTGCATCGATCCGCGCGGCGAGCGCATTGATCGTCACGCCGTCCCGGTCCGCCATCGCGCGAAACGCCTGCCAAAAGGCGTCCTCCAACGAAACAGAGGTGCGGTGCCCGCGCAGGGTCAGCGAATGCTTCACCGGACGCGCGGGCACAGGCGGCATCATTCCTCGAATTTGCCCTGATCCAGCGCGGTCTTCGCCTTGTCGACACGCGCCGCGTCCAGAAGGCGTTCGGCCTTGCTGCGGCCGAACTTTGCAGCATTGGCATCGGCCTGCGCCTTGTCCTGCGTGCGGTCGCGGGCCTTGCGCACCTTGTTCAGGTTGATCGTCGTCGCGTCGGTCATTTCGGACCGATCATGTCTTCGGGACGGACGACCCGATCAAAGGTTTCCGCATCGACGAAGCCCAGTGCAATGGCTTCCTCCTTTAGCGTCGTGCCGTTCTTGTGTGCGGTCTTGGCGACCGTGGTGGCGTTGTCGTAGCCGATGGTCGGGGCCAGTGCCGTCACCAGCATCAGGCTTTCGCGCATCAGCTTTTCGATCCGCGTGCGGTCGGCTTTGATCCCCACGACGCAGTTGTCGGTGAAGGCCATGGCCGCATCACCCAGAAGTTGCAGCGACTGCAGCACGTTGTAGGCCATCATGGGTTTCATCACATTCAGCTCGAAATGACCTTGTGAGCCTGCGAAACCAACGGCAGCGTCGTTGCCCATGATATGCGCGCAGACCTGCGTGATCGCCTCGACCTGAGTCGGGTTCACCTTGCCCGGCATGATCGACGACCCCGGCTCGTTTTCGGGCAGGATCAACTCGCCCAGACCGCAGCGGGGACCGGAACCCAGCATCCGGATGTCGCAGGCGATCTTGTAGATTGACATGGCGGCGGTCTTGATCGCGCCCGAGATTTCGACCAGCCCGTCGTGCGCGGCCAGGGCCTCGAACTTGTTGGGGGCGGTGACGAAGGGCAGGCCGGTGATATCCGCGATTTCGGCGGCCACGGTCTCGCTCCAGCCCTTCGGCGTGTTCAGCCCGGTGCCGACGGCGGTGCCACCCTGCGCCAGTTCGTAGATCGCGGGCAGAGCGGCCTTGATGCGACGCAGGCCCATCGCGACCTGATGGGTGTAGCCGGAAAACTCCTGCCCCAGCGTCAGCGGCGTCGCGTCCATGGTATGGGTGCGGCCTATCTTGATGATGTCGTCGAACTCTTCGACCTTGGCCTGCAAGGCGGCGTGCAGGTGTTCGAGCCCCGGGATCGTCACGTCATGGGCGGTCCGGGCGACGGCGATGTGCATCGCGGTCGGAAAGGTGTCGTTGGAGGACTGGCCCATGTTGACATGATCGTTGGGATGCACCGGGTCCTTGGACCCGATCGTGCCGCCCATCATCTCGATCGCGCGGTTGGAGATCACCTCGTTCGCGTTCATGTTCGATTGGGTGCCAGAGCCTGTCTGCCAGACGACCAGCGGGAAATGATCATCAAGCTTGCCTGCCACGACCTCTTGCGCTGCGGCGACGATGGCATTGCCCAGCCTGTCGTCCAGCTTGCCGCGCGCCATGTTGGCTGTGGCGCAGGCCTGCTTGATGACGCCAAGGCCGCGCACGATGGCGACCGGCTGTTTTTCCCAGCCGATGGGGAAGTTTTCCAGACTCCGCTGGGTCTGCGCGCCCCAGTAACGGTCGGCGGGCACGTCGATGGGTCCGAAGCTGTCGGATTCACTGCGTTGTTCGGTCATGACTATGTCCCGGATAGTTGTTTTTGGGGCCGCTTACTTGCGGAATTTGTCGAGGCTCACGACCTCGGCGTCCTTGCGGGGCGCCTCATCCTCGGGTTCGACCATCTCGTCCATCGGCGCTTCTTCCTCGTCATCCGAGTCGGGCTGGGTTTCGAACCGCAAGCCGAATTCGACGGAGGGATCGACGAAGGTCTTGATGGAATCGTAGGGGATGTACAGCGGCTCTGGCGCATTGCCGAAATTCAGCGTGACCGAAAAGCCTTCGTCCGTGACCACCAGATTGTCGAACCAGTGCTGGATCACGATCGTCATCTCTCCCGGATAGCGGTCGGACAGCCAATCGGCGATTTCGACATCGGGGTGCTGGGTATCGAACGTGATGAAAAAGTGATGCGCGCCAGGCAGTTGGCCAGTCTTTTGAATGTCGGACAAGACGTTCTGGATCAGGCTTCGCATGGCGCGATGCATGAGGTTTCCATAGTCTATGGTGCGCGACATGACGGGTCTTCCTTCGTGGCCTAGGGCGCACCATACCCAAATTGCGGCGGGATGAAAGGGTCTGCTGTCAGCCGATGGGTCGGGACAGTTCCCGCAGGATCTTGGCCCGGATCGCGCGGGGATAATCGCGATGACGCTGGGCCGTCACGACGAAACCGTCGCGCGTGATGACCCGGCGCGTGTAGAAATTCGTGATCGCAAGGCCCATCGATTCGATGGCGATGGCGTTGATGGTGATCCCGTCACGTTGCGCCTGCTGGCGGGCGGCGGCGACGTCGCTGCCGGTGTTGGGTGTGCCGTCGCCCGAGATGTCGATCAACCGCCGCTTGCAGTCGGCGACGGGCCCGAAATTCGCCAGAGAGAACAGCAGCGCCTCGGCGGGTGCCGTCCCGGACAGGGTGTAGGCGCGTGGCATAAGGCGGGCCGTGTCCGACAGGCGCGCGACGTCCACCGCGGTCCGGATGCGGGTCCAGGGCACCGTGACGGACTGGCGGTCGATGCCGGACCATTGCACGACGCTGATCGCGGCAGCCCCCGCTACCATCGCGTCGATGATTGCGGGATCGGCCAATGCATCGGCCAAGCCGTCGGTCTGAAGGCGATATTCGACCGGATCGACGGAATTCGACACGTCGATGGTCAGCATGAGGGCCACGTCGCAGGCGATGACCTGAAAGGGAAAAACCGCAAAGATCAGGGCCCGCCACATGACCGCAGTCTGGGCGAGAACGAAATGGCAGGCAAGTGGGGGAAAGGTGCAGGTTTCTGTTGCCAGGTACCTGCGGACCCCGCCTTAGGTCGCAAAACCTAAGGACTTAAGGTTTCGATATTCCGCACAGCTTACGCTGCGAGGGCCATCGGTGCTTTGTTGTCATTTGCAACTAGCTTTTTTGTACCGATAACGGTGGTAACTCACCGGGACAAAGCATTACCCCTTTAGACGTTCGTCGATCCTGTTTCGTCCCCATCGCTGGCAAATGACCAGAATGTTGGTGGAGACGCCGGGTACCGCCCCCGGGTCCGATCCGCTTATTACGAGCGCGTTTATGTCCATAGTCCCGAAGGACAACTTACAGATAGGCGCAGCACCTGTCTGTGGCAAGAGGCATCACCGCTTTTGCAGAACGAGGAACGTCATCATTCCGAAAGGCGGCAAGCTGGATTCCTCGACCAGTTTCAGCCGGTCATCGGCCAGCACGGTTGCGATCGGAAAGTCCGAATGCCAACCCAACAGGTTTTCCAGCGGGGCGGCGATGCGTTCGACCTTTGCCAGAAACCCGTCGTCCCGCTGAAAGTGGTTGGCGATGACGACCTGCCCGCCGGGTTTGCAGACGCGGGCGATCTCCTGCATCACCCGCCCCGGGTCCGGCACCACGGACAGGACATGCATCGCCGCCACGGTGTCGAAATGATCGTCGGGAAAGTCGAGGTGCCGCGCATCCATTTGGCGCAGCGCCGCGACGTGGTTCAGTCGTTCCTCGGCCACGCGCTTGCGGGCCTTGGCCAGCATGTCGTCGTTGTAATCGATGCCGGTGACGCGGACCCGGTCGTCATACAGCGGTAGGGCTAGGCCAGTGCCGACCCCGACCTCCAGCACGTCGCCCCCGCGGTCCAGGATGTGGTCGACCGTGCGCCGCCGCGCGATGCGGGTGATGGCCCCGAACGTCTGGTCATAGATCGGTGCCCAGCGGGCATAGCTTTTTGCGACGGCAGAGATTTCCAAGGCATCGATCCTTCCGGTCAGGACTTGCGGCGCAGGGCGCTCCATACAACTGCAACGATATAGGCAACGCACAGGGCAACCAAAGTGATCCACGGATACGTGAGAACGGCGGCGATCAAGACGACCACCCCCAGCAGGACATAACGTACATAGCCGGGTGCGATGCGGGCCGACTTGAAGGAAGATGTCTTGATTCCGCTGATCATCAGCAGGCCGATCCCCGTCATGTAAAGGCACAGGATCGGGTCCGGCAGCAATGATGCATCGGCAAAGGCGAAAGAGGTGAACATGGGAAGAAGGACCAGCATCGCCCCGGCGGGCGACGGCACGCCGACGAAATGGTCCGCCTTGGGGCCGGGCATATCCGACTTTGCATCGACATTGAACCGCGCAAGGCGCAGCACGCAGCAGACGGCAAAGACCAGCACCGCGATCCAGCCGATCTTGCGGTAATCCTGCAACGCCCAGAAATAGAGCATGAGTGGGGCTGCGACGCCGAAGTTCACGAAATCCGCGAGACTGTCGAGTTCCGCGCCGACCTTGGAATGGCTGCCCAACATCCGGGCAACGCGCCCGTCGATCCCGTCCAGAAGCGCCGCGAACAGGATCAGCAGGGCGGCGGTCTTGAAATCCTGCTCGACCGCGGCCCGGATCGCCGACAGCCCCGCGCCGATGGCAGTGATCGTCAGTGCATTGGGCAGAAGCTGCAACAGCGCGACGTCACGGCGGGGAGGCTGGGCCATGACCTAGCCTTTCAAGTCCGCGATGACCGTCTCGCCTGCGACCATCGTCTGGCCGATCGCAACCAGTGGAGACACACCCTCGGGCAGATAGACATCGAGGCGCGATCCGAAGCGGATCAGTCCGAAACGTTCACCCGTCGCCAGCGTCGCCTCCGGCTTGACGAAGCAGACGATGCGGCGCGCCACAAGACCTGCGATCTGCACGACAGCCACATCGCGCCCGTCAGCCACCCTGATCCGCAGGGAATTGCGTTCGTTATCGACGCTTGCCTTGTCCATCGAGGCATTCAGGAACTTGCCGGGCCGATAGGCAATGGCCGCCACTGTGCCGCCGACCGGCGCGCGGTTCACATGGCAGTTGAACACGTTCATGAAGACGCTGACGCGAGTGAGCGGCGTATCGGCCATGCCCAGCTCTGCCGGGGGAACAGCAGGTTCGATCAGCGATACGATGCCGTCGGCGGGACTGATGACAAGGTCGGGTCGCTGCGGGGTCACACGCTCCGGATCGCGAAAGAAATAGTAGCACCAGACCGTCAGCAAGACACCCAGCCAGCCCAATGGGTCCCAGATCAGGAACAGCACGACCGTGATCGCGGTGAAAATCGCGACGAAGCGTCGCCCTTCCGGGTGCATCGGCTTGATGAAGGTGCTGGCCATGTTCATTTTGTCGCGTTCCCTGCCGGTTGCGTCGCACCCGTCATAGGTGCGACGCCCCGGAACGCAAGGCGATAGCGCGCGACGTCTATTTTTCGGGCAAGATGCCGCGTGGACTGAACCGCAGGATCAACAGCAAAACCGTCCCCATCACGAGGAACCGCATCTGCGGCGCCGAATTGACCAGATCGGCCTTGAGCTGGCTGTCCTCACCCAGGGCGGACGTGGCCCAGATCATCAGGCCCGGCCCGTATTCACCGACTGCGACCCACAGCCACCAGATCAGCATGCCGCCCAGCACGGCACCGATGTTGTTGCCGGACCCGCCGACGATCACCATGACCCAGACCAGAAAGGTGAACCGCAGCGGCTGATAGGACGCGGGCGTCAGTTGCCCGTCCAGCGTGGTCATCATCGCACCCGCAAGTCCGCAGATCGCCGAGCCGATGATGAAGATCTGCAAGTGGCGCCGCGTCACGTCCTTGCCCATCGCCTCGGCGGCGACCTCGTTGTCGCGGATCGCGCGCATCATTCGGCCCCAGGGCGAATGCAACGCCCGCTGTGCCAGAATCAGAAGCACGATCAGGAACACGGCGAACAGACCCGCATAGGCCAGTTTTACGAACAGGGTCGAGGCCGTCGTCGGGTCCAGTCCGACATCGGCGGCCCGCTGCACGAACGCGGGGTCGGCTTGCAGATCCGTCTCATAGGGAACGGGGCGGGGCAGGCCGGTGACGTTCTGCACGCCGCGCGACAGCCAGTTCTCGTTCTTGAGAACTGCAATAATGATTTCCGCAATGCCCAGCGTAGCGATCGCAAGGTAGTCGCTGCGCAGCCCCAGCGCCACCTTGCCGATGGCCCATGCGGCCCCGGCCGCCAGCAGACCGCCCACAGGCCAGCCGATGATCGGCATCCACCACCAGTCGCGCCCGGCGTCACCGCCCAGATTCACGCCGCCAAGATAGCCGGCAGAGGCGGGGTTGACCGCTTCGATTGCCATCACACCCCCGTCAAAGACCGCGCGATATGCAAAGAATCCAGCGATCGTTAGGACAAGCATGACGATGTTGCGAGCCCGGCCCTTTGTCATGCGCCGGTAAACCGCCCCCAGTGCCAGGATCACGACGGCCCCAAGCGCGAGCCCCAGCAGCGTGCGCCCGCCACCGACCGCCCAGGCCTCTCGGACCGGCGGCATCGACAACAGGACGGAGGCGAGCCCGCCCAGGGCAACGAACCCCATGATGCCGACATTGAACAGTCCAGCGAGGCCCCATTGCAGGTTCACTCCCAACGCCATGATCGCCGAGATCAGGCCGTAGTTCAGGATGATCAGCGCGAGGTTCCAGTTGTCCAGAAACCCGGTGCCGAGGATCAGCAGGGCGACAAGACCCGCGAACAGGCCGGTGCGCAGGCGGTCGGTCATATGCTTTGCCCCTTGAACAGGCCAGTCGGTCGGAACAGCAGCACGATCAGCAAAATCATGAAGCTGACGGCGAACTTGTAGTCACCGGACAGCAATTGCACGAGGCCCTCCGGCCCCATGCCGTCTGGCAACCAGTAGGTCAGCACCTTCTTCAGCGGATAAGTCACGGTGACCTCGGCGAAAGCGATCAGGAATCCGCCGGCGATGGCGCCGACCGGATTGCCGATTCCGCCAACGATGGCGGCCGCGAATATGGGAAGAAGCAGCTGGAAGTATGTGAAAGCCTTGAAGGATTTGTCCAAACCGTAAAGCACGCCCGCGATGGTCGCCAGCGCCGCCACGATCAGCCATGTGACGCGCACCACGCGGTCCGGATCGATGCCGGACAGCAGGGCTAGGTCTTCGTTGTCAGAGAACGCGCGCATCGACTTGCCTGTACGGGTCTTGTTCAGGAACCAGAACAGCACGGCGACGGTGATCGCCGCCGTCACCAAGGTGATCGCCTGCGTCGTGCGGATCGCCAGCCCTTCGTCAAGGCCGGTCCAGTCCTTGAATTGCTGCACCGTCATGACGAACCGTGCGCCGTCCGCGAACTGGATGTCGCGTACGCCGATGAACACGCGGGTCAGGCCGTTCAGGACGAACATCACGCCAAGGCTCACGATCACGAGGATCACCGGCTTGGCCTTCTGCACGCGGTAGAACTTGTAGATCAACCAGTCGGTCCCCAGCAGCAGCATCCCGGTGGCCAGGATGCCGACGGGCAGCGCCAGCAAAGCGGTCGGCAACGGCCCGAGGCTGACGCCAAGCGCCACCAGCACGGCCGTCACCTTGATCGTGACCGCCGTGCCGAAGGCCATCGTGTCGCCGTGCGCGAAGTTGGAAAAGCGCAGGATCGCGTAGACAAGCGTGACGCCCAGCGCCCCGATGGCCAACTGCGCGCCATAGGCCAAGGCCGGTACGATGACGAAGTTGGTCAGGAAGACCAGACCGTTCAGAAATTCCATGTCGCGTCCCCGATTGTCTTGGTGCGCATCGTCATCCCCCCAGAAAGCTGCGGCGGACTTCGGGGTCTGCCAACAGCTCCTTGCCAGTCCCAGTATGGGCATTGACACCCTGCACAAGAACATAAGCCTTATCTGCAATTTCAAGCGCTTGCCGGGCGTTCTGTTCCACCATCAGGATCGGGATGCCGGTACGGGCGACCTCGATGATGCGGTCAAACAGCTCGTCCATCACGATGGGGCTGACGCCAGCGGTCGGCTCGTCCAGCATCAGGACCTTGGGCTTGGTCATCAGCGCGCGACCCACGGCGACCTGCTGACGCTGCCCGCCAGAGAGTTCGCCTGCGGGCTGCAACCGTTTCTCCTTCAGGATCGGGAACAGGTCATAGATCTGCGCCATCGTGTCCCGGAAATCGTCGCGGCGGATGAAGGCCCCCATTTCGAGGTTTTCCTCCACCGTCATGGCGGTGAAGATGTTGTGCGTCTGCGGCACGAACCCCATGCCTTTGACCACCCGCTGCTGCGGCGACAGGGTCGTGATGTCCTCACCGTCCAGCATCACATGTCCGGACCGCACGTCGAGCATGCCGAACATCGCCTTCATGGCCGTCGACTTGCCAGCGCCGTTCGGGCCGACGATGACGGCAATCTCGCCGGGCTCCACCGCGATGGTGCAGGCATGCAGAATATCAGGACCCTTGCCATAGCCGCCGGTCATGGCGTCGCCGATCAGAAAGGGGGTGCCGGGGGCAGGACTGGACGCACCGCGCCTCACCGGTTGCGCCGTGCCGCCGCCGGCCTTCGTGATCGACCGGTCTTTATTGCCGCGATCATCCTGATAAGGGTTGTCAGACATGCACGGCCCTTCTGTCGTTCATTTTCATCTGGCCGGTTAAACTCTCGGGGGTGAATGCGCGCCAGCGCAGAGGGGGCAGACAGCCCCCTGACACCGCCTGCGACAATCGCTGCAATCTCATGCGCTTGCCACCTGATCCTTGTTCTTCAAACCGGTGCCGAGATAGGCTTCGATCACCTGCTCGTTGGCCTTGATCTCGGCCAGGGTGCCTTGGGCCAACACACGGCCTTCGGCCATGCAGATGACCGGATCGCAAAGCCGACCGATGAAATCCATGTCGTGTTCGATCACGACGAAGGTATAGCCGCGTTCTTTGTTCAGCCGCAGGATCGCGTCGCCGATGGTGTTCAGCAGGGTGCGGTTGACGCCGGCACCGACCTCGTCGAGGAACACGATCCTGGCGTCCACCATCATGGTCCGCCCCAGTTCCAGCAGCTTTTTCTGTCCGCCGGAAATCTGGCCCGCCTTGTGGTCTGCAAGGTGACTGACCGTCAGGAAGTCCAGCACCTCGTCGGCCTTGGCACGCAGGGCACGTTCCTCGTCGGCGATGCGCTTGCGGCCGAACCAGGTGTTCCACAGGGTCTCGCCCGACTGGGCGGCGGGGACCATCATCAGGTTCTCGCGGCAGGTCATGGAGGGGAATTCGTGCGCGATCTGGAAGGTGCGCAGCAGGCCGCGATGGAACAGGTCATGCGGCGGCAGACCAGTAATGTCTTGACCTTGCATTGTCACACGGCCGGAAGTCGGTTGAAGAACGCCGGCGATCACATTGAAAAGTGTCGTTTTTCCAGCACCGTTCGGACCGATGAGCCCCGTGATCGATCCTTCCTGAATCGTCAGGCTTGCACCGTCCACGGCATGAAAACCACCAAAGGTCTTCACCAGATTCTCAACGACTATCATGGCGTCCCCGTCCGGCACATTTAGAGTGCGCCGTAAATTATTGAAACAGCGCGGGGTTTGCCCCGCGCCGTTCAGATCGCGTTTAGCGGAAGTTCACCGTCTCGATGACACCGTCCTTGATCTCGATCTCGCGGTAGTTGCCGGCGGATTCGCCTGCACCGATCAGCTCGACGGCGGTGGCACCGACATAATCGATGTCTTCGCCGGCCTTCAGAAGTTCGATGGCCTTTGCCAGTTCACCCGGAAAAATCTCGGTGCCGGGTGCGTTGGCGACGTCCATGACGTGGTCCTTGAAGTCGGCCGACTGGTTCGATTTTGCGGCCTCCATCGACAGCATGATCAAGGCGGCGGCGTCGTATGATTCCGGTGCAAATGCACCGGTGCCTTCGAATCCGGCCTCGGTCGCCATCGCCTGGAAAAGTTCCGCACCCTGGCTGTCGGTGCCGGGAAACTGGCCGAAGGACCCGTTCAAGCCCGCGCCGATGTCGTCCACAAGCTGCTGGCCGACCATGCCGTCGGGCAGGACGAAGGTATCGAAAGCACCGGTGTCGAGGGCGTTCTGGATGATGCCCTTGCCGCCCTGGTCGGTGTAACCGGCCACGACCAGCACATCGCCGCCGGCGGCAGCCAGGGCCGCCACTTCGGACGAATAATCGCCCTTGCCGTCTTCATGCGCGGCCGAAATCGTCACCGTACCGCCGGCTTCCTCGAAAGCAGCCTGGAACGCGTCGGCCAGACCCTTGCCGTAGTCGTTGTTGGTGTAGGTCAGGGCGACGGTCTGAATGTCGCGGTCCATCAGGACTTCGGTCATCACGACGCCCTGACGGGCATCCGACGGCGCGGTGCGGAAGAACAGGCCGTCATCCTCTGCCGTCGACAGCGCGGGCGAGGTGGCAGAGGGGGAAATCATCACGATGCCGTTCGGGCGCGCGACGTTCTGCAGGATGGCACCGGTCACACCGGAACAGTCAGCACCCATGATCGCATTGACCATGTCGCCTGTGACCAGACCTTCGGCTGCGGCTGTCGCGGCACCGGCGTCGATGCAGGTGGAATCGGCGCGGACGGCGCTGACGGCGGCACCGTCCAGCAATGTGCCCGCGTCGTTCACTTCCTTGATCGCCAGATCGGCACCGGCACCCATCGCGGGGGTGATCGATTCCAGCGGGCCGGTAAAGCCCAGCACGATCCCGATCTTGATGTCCCCGGTGTGGGATTCGGCAAAGGCCGTGCCTGTCATCAAGGCAGTGGCGGCGGTGGCCAGCAGCAGTTTGTTCATGTCGTAACTCCCAGTTGATGTTATTGTTCTGGCGGGCAGATTAACAGGCGAAACCGGATTGTGAAGCAGCCATTGCGGGGCCTTTCGCCTGATTTACGCAAGGTTCGCGGGCGAAACGGCGACATTGCAACCTAGACGGACAAACGCGCCGCATGGGTGCCGCGTTCGCGGTAGGGCGTGGTGTCGTAATGGGCCCGGTAGCATTTGGAAAAATGCGATGGAGAGGCAAATCCACAGGCAAGGGCGACGTTGATGACCGTCATGTCCGTCTGCATCAGCAGGTTGCGCGCCTTGGACAGCCGCAATTCCATGTAATACCGCTTCGGGCTGCGCGACAGATAGCGGCGGAACAGTCGTTCGAGCTGTCGCGTCGACATGCCGACGTCATGGGCCAGAGTGGCGGGGCTGATGGGGTCTTCGATGTTGTTTTCCATCAACTGGATCACGCGGGACAGTTTCGGATGCCGCACGCCGATGCGCGTCGGAATGGACAGGCGCTGCGTGTCCTGATCGGTGCGGATCGCGGAATAGATCAGGATATCGGCCACCGCATTTGCGAGGTCTTCGCCGTGGTCGTCGGCGATGATCTTCAGCATCAAATCGATGGAAGCAGTGCCGCCGGCGGTCGTGATCCGGTTGCCGTCGATGACGAAGACCGACTTCGTCAGGTTCACATCCTCGAATTCCTCGATGAAGCTGTCCTGATTTTCCCAGTGGATCGTCGCGCGTCTGCCGGTCAGCAGCCCGGCCCTGGCCATCGTGTAGCCGGCGGTGCACAGCCCGGCGACCGTCGTGCCGCGTCGCGCCTCGCGGCGTAACCAGTTCAAGACCTTGCGGGTCGTGGCGTCGGCGATGTCGATGCCGCCACACAGCATCACGGTATCGTCGCGGTCCAGCTCGATCAGGTCGCTGTCCAGTTTGAAGGTGCAGCCGTTGGAACAGGTCGCGGACTCGCCACCTTCGCCGAGGATGGTCCAGTCATAAAGCTTGCGACCGGCGGTGCGGTTGGCGATCCGCAGACTTTCGATCGCAGCCGAGAAGCAAAGCATCGTGAACTGGTCCAGCAGCACGAACACGAACCGGCGCGGCTTGCCCGCGTGCTTGACGTCGATGATCTGTGGTGCGACTTGCATGGTGTCCCCGAAGTGCCTCGCAAAATCCAATCGACAAACTCTGCCCCCCACAAGGGGTATTCGCACGAATTTTGACGTTTTGCGACAGAAAGCGGCGTTTTTCGCCTGCGATTCCCCATTGGCCCCCGCCCGCGTTAGCGGTATAAGCGCCGCTCGAATTGCGAAAGATCGCCAGGGGAGAGGCACGATGAAGGACTGGAAGAAATCGGACTGGCGCAGCAAGCCACGCGTCCAGATGCCCGACTATACCGACGCTGCTGCCTCGCAGGCCGTCGAAGCGAAGCTGTCCAGCTATCCCCCGCTTGTGTTTGCCGGTGAGGCACGGCGTCTGAAATCGCACCTGGCCAAGGTCAGCCGGGGCGAGGCGTTCCTGCTGCAAGGCGGCGATTGCGCCGAAAGCTTTGCCGAATTCAGCGCCGACGGCATCCGCGACACCTTCAAGGTGATGTTGCAGATGGCGATGGTCCTGACTTACGGGGCCAAGGTGCCGGTGGTGAAACTTGGGCGGATGGCGGGGCAGATGGCCAAGCCGCGCTCGACCCCGACAGAAGTCGTGAACGGGCAGGAACTGCCCAGCTACCGGGGCGACATCATCAACGGCTTCGATTTCACCCCCGAAAGCCGCATGCCCGATCCCGCACGCATGCTGCAGGCTTACCTTCAGGCTGCTGCCTCCTTGAACCTTCTGCGCGCGTTTTCGACGGGCGGTTATGCGGACGTCCACAAGGTCCATGCTTGGACGCTGGGGTTCACCGACAAGCCCGAAGCCGAGAAATATCGCGATCTGGCCAACCGGATCAGCGACACGCTGGATTTCATGGAAGCTGCCGGCCTTTCGACCGAGACGAACCACGAACTGCAGACGGTCGAATTCTACACCTCGCACGAGGCGCTGCTGCTGGAATATGAAGAGGCGCTGACCCGCGTCGATTCGACCTCTGGCAAGTGGCTGGCCGGGTCGGGTCACATGATCTGGATCGGCGACCGTACGCGCCAGCCCGACGGCGCGCATGTGGAATACTGCAAGGGCGTGATGAACCCCATCGGCCTGAAATGCGGGCCGAGCATGACCTCTGGTCACCTCAAGGCGCTGATGGCGTCCTTGAACCCTGACAACGAGGCGGGTCGCCTGACGCTGATCGCGCGTTTCGGCGCGGGACAGGTCGGCGATCATCTGCCACGCCTGATCAAGGCCGTCGAGGAAGAGGGTGCCAAAGTCGTTTGGTCCTGCGATCCGATGCACGGCAACACGATCAAGTCGTCGTCCGGCTACAAGACGCGGCCCTTCGAGTCGGTTCTGCGCGAAGTGCGCGAATTCTTCGACATCCACAACGCCGAGGGGACGATCCCCGGCGGCGTGCATTTCGAGATGACGGGCAAGGACGTGACCGAATGCACCGGCGGCGTGCGCGCCGTGACGGACGAGGACCTGTCCGACCGCTACCACACCGCCTGCGATCCGCGCCTGAACGCCAGCCAGTCGCTGGAACTGGCCTTCCTCGTGGCAGAGGCATTGGGCGCGCGGCGTGACAAGATGGCCGAAGCCAAGGCAAGCTGAAACCCACACATCGATCCGGACCGGAAAGGCACCCCTGAGCGGGTGCCTTTTTCGTGCTAACCTGCGGTCACGCAACCGTTGGCAGGCATGACATCGATGAAGACGAAGGCATCCCACGACGACCGCATGGCCGCGCTGACCTTTGCGACGGTCTATCCGATGTATCTGGCCAAGGTCGAACGCAAGGGCCGCAGCAAGGCAGAGCTGGATGCGGTGATCCGCTGGCTGACCGGGTTAGACGATCTCGCGCTGGATCGATTACGCGACGAGAAGGCGACCTTTGCCACCTTTTTCGACGTGGCGACGCTGAACCCCGACGCATCGCTGATCACAGGCACAATCTGCGGCGTCCGGGTCGAACAGATCACGACACCGCTGACGCAAAAGGTGCGTTACCTTGACAAGCTGGTGGACGAATTGGCGAAGGGCTGGGCGATGGACAGGGTCCTGCGCCGTCCCTGAAACTCTGCCTCAGGTGTTGTCGACGACCAGCCGAAGTTTTGGGAACTCTGTCGGGACCGGGCGGGCACGGGTGCCGCGACGTTCGGCAAACGACAGGTTCAGGCTGTCGTGACGCAGCACAGCATCGCCCGCGATATCAAAGCGATAGGTGCGGTTGTTCAAGGGACCGGCGGCGACGAGAGCGCCCATCATCCGCGTGACCTGACCCTGCGCATCGACCATCGGCAACAACAGCAATTCGGCCTGCATCGGCTTGCGTCCCAGCCCCCGCGCGGCGGTCAGTGGCAGACCGACGACGGCAGGCCCGTCAAAGGCGGTATCGACGATGTTCATGGCCGCATCACGCGCGGCCACGGTAAAGAACGACCCGAAGGACATGCCGCGCGGGTCCATCCGCAGCAGGTCGTGCAGACGCTGACCTGCGACCCGGATGCGCACCGCACCGGGTGCCGTGCGATGCAGCAGGAACGCATGGGGCAAGGCATCGTGCAGGGCGTGAGGATCAAGTTGCGCGTGCGCCGGGATCTCCTTACCGCTGCACATCTGGCGCAAGTCTTCCTCCAGCAGGCGCAGCACGGCGCGCTCTGCCTCGGGCAGGCGGTGCAGGGGGGGCTTGGCGCGGGGCAGGTCGATGACATTGAACATGGTGGCACTCTCTTTCAAGCGGGCGGGCAGACCCGCGGTTTCGGGCTGTCGTTAAGAGAATATTAAACTTTGACTTATCCGAAATCACTTAAGAAAGTCTTAAGGGGTTAATACCGCCGCCCACGCCGCGCACCTCTTGCCCCTGCTACGCAATTTCCCTTAGGTGGGAGCATGCAGACAGGGATACGCCGATGACCCATTCGATGACGGCTTTCGCCAGCCGCACCGGCCAGACGGACACCGCCAGCTGGCACTGGGACATGCGCGGCGTGAACGGGCGTGGCCTCGATATCCGCACGCGACTGCCCGACGGCATGGACCGCTTGGACCAAACCCTGCGGACGGCGCTCGGCAAGGCGCTGCACCGCGGGACGGTGACCGTCAGCCTGCGGTTGACGCGCAGGTCCGACGCCGCCGACCTCGACATCGACGAGGCGCAGCTTGACCGCGTGCTGCGGGCACTGGACCTTGTGCAGGAACGCGCCTTTGCCGCCGGGGTGACACTGGGGCAGCCGACCGCCGCAGACGTGCTGTCGGCGCGCGGTGTGCTGGGGCAGGCGCCGGGTCCGGTCGACAATGCCGAACTGATCGCCGCACTTTCAACCGACATCGGGCCGCTGCTGTCGGACTTCACCGCGATGCGCGCCCACGAGGGGTCAGCCCTCCAACACATCATCGCCGACCAGCTGGACCGGATGAAGGCCCTGATCGATCAGGCAAGGAGCCTGTCAGAGGCTCGCCAGCCAAAGGTCCGGCAGGCCGTGCGCGAGGCCTATGCCCGGATCATGGAAGTGACCGCCGCCGACGATGCGCGGCTGGTGCAGGAATTGGCTGTGCTGGCGGTCAAGCAGGACGTGACCGAAGAGATCGACCGCCTGAAGGCCCATATCGCCGCAGCCTGGGACATTGTCGAGGACGACGGCCCTTCAGGCCGGCGGCTGGATTTTCTGGCGCAGGAGATCAACCGCGAGGTCAACACGCTCTGCGCGAAATCGCAGGACACGGACCTGACGCAGGTCGGTCTGGCGCTGAAACTGGTCGTCGACCAGATGCGCGAACAGATTCAGAACGTGGAGTAAGCCTTTGTCCAGACGCGGTTTGCTGATCATCCTGTCGTCGCCGTCCGGGGCAGGGAAATCGACATTGGCCAAGCGGTTGATGGTCTGGGACCCGTCGCTGTCGTTCTCGGTCTCGGCCACGACCCGCGCGGCCCGGCCCGGCGAAGTGGACGGCGCGGATTATCATTTCGTCACCGAACCCGCCTTTCGCAAGCTGGTGGACGACCGGGGCATGCTGGAACACGCGCGGGTCTTCGACAACTACTATGGCAGCCCCAAGGCCCCGGTGCAGGACGCCATCGAGGCGGGGCGCGACGTGCTGTTCGACGTGGATTGGCAGGGCGCACAGCAGATCAGCAACTCCGACCTGCAAGACGCTGTTCTGTCGATCTTCATCCTGCCGCCGTCGATCACGGAACTGCACCGGCGGCTGGTGGAACGCGGGCAGGATGCGCCCGATACCATCGCGCGACGGATGCAGAAAAGCTGGGACGAGATCAGCCATTGGGACAGCTACGACTATGTCCTCGTGAACGACAATCTGGACACGACCGAGGCGCAGTTGCGCACCATCATCAGCGCAGAACGCCTGCGCCGCGCGCAACAGCCCGACTTGCTGGACCACGTCCGCACCCTGCAACGCGAATTCGAGGAACGCTGACATGCCGATCTATGCCTTGAAAGACCTGACGCCCGACGTGGCAGACGACGTGTGGATCGCGCCCGGTGCCCATGTGATCGGCCGTGTCCGGCTGGAACCCGGTGTCGGCATCTGGTTCGGGGCGACGCTGCGCGGCGACAACGAGCTGATCAGCGTCGGCACCGGCACGAACATTCAGGAAAACTGCGTGCTGCACACGGACATGGGCTATCCGCTGACGATCCACGCGGGCTGCACCATCGGTCACAAGGCGATGCTGCACGGCTGTACCATCGGCGCAAACAGCCTGATCGGCATGGGTGCGACGGTGTTGAACGGCGCGGTGATCGGCGAAAACTGCCTGATCGGCGCGGGGGCCCTGATTACCGAGGGCAAGGTCATTCCGGACGGCTCTCTGGTCGTCGGCGCGCCCGGCAAGGTCGTGCGTCCGCTGGATGCGGCCGCGATCGAAGGTCTGCGCGCCTCGGCCCTGCATTACAGCGAAAACGCCGCGCGGTTCATGCGCGATCTGAAAGAGATCTGAGTTGAAAAAGCCCCTGACAAGCCTCGTCCGCCGCACGGTCTGGCCGACTTCCGTATCGCGCCCGGTCGTGACACCGCTGCAACCCTCTGTCGTCTACAGCAGCCCGGACCCGGACGCGCTGGATGCGCAATATGCCGATGCCTCGGGCTATACTTACGCGCGCGAGGGGCATCCCAACGCGCAGGTGCTGGCCGAGAAGATCGACATGCTGGAAGCGGTCGATCCGGCCTCTGGCGGCGGCATCGTCACCGGGTCAGGCATGTCGGCCATCGGTGCGGCGTTCCTTGGCTTGCTGAATGCGGGCGATCACGTGCTGGGCGGCGACCAGCTTTACGGGCGCACCCTGCGCCTGATGACGCAGGATTTCCCACGCTTCGGGATCGAAACCTCGCTGGCCGACCCGACGGACGCGAAAGCGATGGAAGCCGCACTTCGCCCCAAAACAAAGATGATTCTGGTCGAGGTCGTCTCCAACCCCACCATCCGCGTGGCCGACATGGAAGGCATCGTGGCGCTGGCAAAGGCGCGCGGCATCCTGCTGGTGGTCGACAATACCTTCACGACTCCCGCGGCGTATCAGCCGCTGTTGAGGGGTGCCGACATCGTCGTCCATTCCGTGACGAAGCTGCTGGCCGGCCATTCGGACGCGACGCTGGGTTATGTCGCCACACAGGATGCGGACCTGCGGCGGCGCATGAACGACGCCAATGTCACCTGGGGCCTGACCCCCAGCCCCTTCGACTGCTGGCTGGCGGAACGCGGGCTTCATTCGTTCCATCTGCGCCACCGCGCTGCGCAGGACAACGCGCGCAAACTGGCCGACGCGCTGGCCGACATGCCGGGCGTGAAGCAGGTCCTGTATCCGACCCGGAACGATCACCCGGACCACAACCGCGCCGTGGCATTGCTGGGCGGTCAGGGCGGCAACATGCTGTCCTTTGCCTTGCATGGCGGACGCGAGGCGGCAAATCGGCTGACCCGCGCCGCACCCGAGATCGCTTTTGCCCCGACGCTGGGCGACATCGGTACGACCCTGTCGCATCCGCCGTCGTCGTCGCATCGGGGCCTGACCGCCGAAGGCCGGGCAGCGCTTGGCATCACCGAAGGATTCTTTCGCGTCTCGGTCGGGGTCGAGGACGCGGACCTGCTGATCGCGGAACTGGGTGCCGCGGTGAAGGCTGCGCACGAAAGCTGACAATCTTCCTTGGCGGTTGAATCGGCGCTGCAACCTGTCATGTTGCCGCGACTTCCGATCATCATGGGGACCTGGACGTGCCGACCGATCCCACCGCCATCCCCATCGCAGCCCTGCCGTTTCCGGTCATGCTGATTGACGACCGCCAGATCGTTGCAGCGCTCAGCCCATCGCTTGCGGCGGTGCTTGGGGATCACGTGCGGGGGCGGCACTACATCAACGCGCTACGCCAGCCGATCACGCTCGAGGCGATCGAGGCCGCGATGAAGACCGGGCAACCCGGCCTGACGCGCTGGCTGGGTCGCGACGGCGCGCGTGACACAACCTGGGACGTGCATGTGATCCCCGAAGGCCGCCGCATGGTTCTGACCTTCGAGGATCGCACCGCCGCCGAGGAGGTGGGTCAGTTTCGTCGCGATTTCGTCGCCAATGTCAGTCACGAACTGCGGACGCCGCTGACAGCCCTGCAAGGATTCATCGAAACGCTGCGCGGGGCCGCCCGCAACGACGCTGTCGCCCGCGAAAGATTTCTCGGGATCATGGAGCGCGAGACGGCGCGCATGACCCAGCTTGTCGACGATCTGCTGTCGCTGAGCCGGGTGGAGGAGGGCGAGCGGATGCGCCCTGTCCAGACCATCGCCCTTGGCGAACTTGTGGTGGCGACACTCGCCGACCTCGAACCGGTCATCGCGGCCTCTGGCGTCACGGTCGCGCTGAACGACGACAGCGCCGGTGCCATGGTGCGTGGCGATGCGAACCAATTGCGGCAGGTGATCGGCAACCTGATCGAGAATGCGATCAAATACGGGGCCAGTGGTGGCGCGCTGATCATCCGAGTCGATTCCGCAATGTATCACAGAGGGTTGCGCGCCGACGGCGTGACCCTGCATGTGCAGGATCGCGGACCGGGCATCGCGCAGCATCACATTCCGCGCCTGACGGAGCGGTTCTACCGCGTTGACACCCACCGCAGCCGGGCGCTGGGGGGGACGGGTCTTGGCCTTGCCATCGTCAAGCATATCGTAAGTCGCCATCGCGGGCGGTTGTTGATCGAAAGCACCATCGGGCAGGGCACGACCTGTTCCGTCGTGCTGCCTTTGGCATGATCCAATTGGGCGTTGTCATATAACTTTTACACGACTGTCACAAAAACGTAGTGACGCAACACTAGACGGGCGGCAACGGTCTGGCCCGAGGCGGGCCGACAATCTGCATTCTGGCACGTTGAAGCCTGACCGGAGCCGAAATGTCGTCTATGACACCCGCCACCTGCATCTGGACCCGACCGAACTGCCTGGCCTTTTTCGCAGAGGCGCGGACTGCTATCATGCCGCCACCTGCGGTCCTGCCGTTCACGGATACCGCCGCCAACGTCCTGCGCCGCCACTGCGCGCCCCGCGGGTAGGAGACAGACAATGGAAGACATGTATCATATGGACAGGGCGATGAGCACGCAGCAGGACGTCAAGATCTCGGCGCGCAACGTCAACGTCTACTACGGCGAGAAGCACGCCATCAAGGACGTGAACGTGGAGATCGGCGACAAGACGGTCACCGCCTTCATCGGTCCGTCGGGGTGTGGCAAGTCCACTTTCCTGCGCTGCATCAACCGGATGAACGACACCATCGACATCGCCCGCGTCAGCGGCAACATCCTGATCGACGGCGACGACATCACCGATCCCCGTGTCGATCCGGTGCAACTGCGCGCCAAGGTCGGCATGGTCTTTCAGAAACCGAACCCGTTCCCCAAGTCGATCTATGACAACGTCGCGTACGGTCCCAAGATCCACGGTCTGGCCCGCAACAAGGCCGACATGGACGAGATCGTCGAACGCGCCCTGCGACGCGGCGCCATCTGGGAAGAGGTGAAGGATCGCCTGCATGAGCCCGGCACCGGCCTGTCCGGCGGCCAGCAGCAGCGCCTGTGCATCGCCCGTGCCGTGGCGACGGAACCCGAAGTGCTGTTGATGGACGAACCATGCTCGGCGCTTGACCCCATCGCCACCGCGCAGGTCGAGGAACTGATCGACGAATTGCGGCAAAGCTATTCGGTCGTCATCGTCACCCACTCGATGCAGCAGGCGGCCCGCGTCAGTCAGCGGACGGCCTTCTTTCACCTCGGCAACATGGTGGAATACGGCGAGACCGACAAGATCTTCACCAACCCCGAAGACCCGCGCACCGAAAGCTACATCTCTGGCCGGATCGGATAAGGAATGGCAACCGTGAAAGAGCAACACATCTCATCAGCCTATGACCGCGACCTCGACGCGATCACGACCCTCATCATGAAAATGGGCGGGCTGGTCGAGGACGCGATCATGCAAGCCGCCGAAAGCCTGGCGACCCGTGACGTCGAACTGGCCGAGAAGGTCCGCAAGGGCGACAAGGCGATCGACGCGCTGGAGATGGAGATCAGCGAGGCGGCAGCCCGTACCATCGCCCTGCGCGCCCCCGTCAGCAAGGATCTGCGGTCGGTTCTGACCGTTCTGCGGTTGGCGGCGGCGCTGGAACGGATCGGCGACTATGCCAAGAACATGGCAAAGCGCACCTCTGTCCTTGTCGACATGTCGCCCATCGCGGGGGCGGAATCGTCGCTGCGCCGCATGGCGCGTGAAGTGCAGGGCATGTTGAAGGACACGCTGGACGCCTACATCAAGGGCGACGCGCAACTGGCCGAGGACGTGCGCCAGCACGATCAGGACGTCGACCAGATGTACAACGCCCTGTTCCGCGAATTCCTGACCTTCATGATGGAAGACCCGCGCAACATCACCGCCTGCATGCACCTGCATTTCATGGCCAAGAACATCGAACGCATGGGTGACCTCACGACAAACATGGCCGAACAGGTGATCTACCTCATCACCGGCGAGATGCCGGAGGACGCGCGTCCGAAAAGTGACAGCACCTCTTACATGAAGCAGCCGGAGTAAGTGATGGCCAGCCAGCCCCATGTCCTGATCGTCGAGGATGAAGAGGCGCAGCGCGAGGTGCTGGCCTACAACCTCGAGGCCGAAGGCTTTCGCGTGACCCGTGCCGAGGACGGCGAAGAAGGGCTTCTGATGGTGGCCGAAGACGCGCCGGACGTCATGGTGCTGGACTGGATGCTGCCGCGCGTGACGGGTATCGAGGTGTGCCGCAGGCTGAAGATGGACCCGGCCACGCGCGGCATCGCGATCATCATGCTGTCCGCGCGCAGCGAAGAGGTGGACAAGGTGCGCGGACTCGAAACCGGCGCCGACGATTACGTGACCAAGCCCTATTCGGTGACCGAACTGATGGCCCGCGTGCGCAGCCAGTTGCGCCGCGTGCGACCGGCGACGGTGGGGCAGGTGCTGTCCTATGACGACATCCTGCTGGATGCAGAGACCCACCGTGTCAGCCGCGACGGCAATTCCCTGAAGCTTGGCCCGACGGAATTCCGTCTGCTGTCGACCTTCATGGAAAAGCCGGGCCGCGTCTGGTCACGGGATCAGCTGCTGGACCGGGTCTGGGGCCGCGATGTCTATGTCGATACGCGCACCGTCGATGTCCATGTCGGGCGCCTGCGCAAGGCCCTGACCGCGACGGGCGGAGCCGATCCGGTGCGCACCGTGCGTGGCGCGGGATACGCGCTGGGATAACGTTTGCCAGAGGTCGCGGCCTGGGCGCATATTCCGGCCATGACTCACCCGAATCCTGCCTTTACCCAAGCGGAATACGACGCGCGTCTGATCCGTGTGCGGGCTGCGATGGATCATGCGGGCGTGAACGCGCTGTTCATCACCGACCCCAGCAACATGGGCTGGCTGACCGGGTACGACGGCTGGTCGTTCTACGTGCATCAAGGTGTGCTGGTCGGCCGCGACGGCCCGCCGCGGTGGTGGGGCCGCACGATGGACGCCGCCGGGGCCCTGCGCACGGTCTGGATGCCGGACGACCACATCCATGGCTACGACGACAGCTTTGTGCAGAACCCCGTCAAGCACCCGATGCTGGACCTGTGCAGCCTGATCCGGGCCTGCGGCTGGGACACCGGGAGGCTGGGCATCGAGAAGGACAACTACTATTTCACCGCAGCCGCTTATGAGACGTTGTTGACAGGACTGCCACAGGCCTCGCTGATCGAGGCGACGGGTCTCGTGAACTGGTGTCGCGCGGTGAAGTCCGAGACGGAAATCACATATCTGCGCCGCGCCGGGGCCATCGTGACGCGGATGCACGCCCATATCGCCAGCGTCGCGACAGAGGGCATGCGCAAGAACGACCTCGTCGCGCAGATCATGGCCACGGGGATCGAAGGGGCGGACGGCCACTGGGGCGACTACCCGGCGATCGTGCCGATGGCCCCCTCGGGGCGCGACGCGACGGCACCGCACCTGACCTGGGACGACAGCCCATTGACGCGCGGTGTGCCCACGTTCTTCGAGATTGCAGGGGCTTACCGCCGCTACCAGTGCCCGCAGTCGCGCACGCTGTTTCTGGGTGCCGTACCCGACACATATTTGCGCGCAGCAGAAGCCGTCGATGTGGCGACCGGGGCCGTCCTCGACATGGCGCAACCCGGCGTGCGCTGCGAAGATCTGGCACGGGTGTTCAACGGCACGTTGGCCAGCCACGGGTTCCACAAGGACAGCCGTGTCGGATACTCCATCGGGATGTCATATCCGCCCGACTGGGGCGAACGCACGATGTCGCTGCGGGCCGGGGATCAGACGCCGTTGCAGGCAGGCATGACGTTCCATTTCATGCCGGCGCTCTGGCTTGACGACGGCGGGATCGAGATCACTGAACCGATGCTCATCACCGAAACCGGGGCGGAGCGGTTGTGCGCCACGCCGCCCGGCTTGATCGTGAAACTCTAGGCGGCCGCCGGTTCAGTCGGCCCAGGGCCCGTGAAAGCCGCGACCTTCGCGATCCAGCCGCTCGAACCCGTGCCGACCGAAGTAGTCGCGCTGGCCTTGCAGCATGTTCGCCGTGCCGCGATGGGTGCGCATCGAGTCGAAATAGGCCAGCCCCGACGACAGCGCAGGGACCGCAAGGCCGTGCATGGCCGCCTGCGCCACGACCTGCCGCATCGCCTCGTGATTCGCTTTAAGGGCGTCCGCGAATATACTGGAAAACATCAGGTTCTTGTCGGGCGCATCGGTCAGCGCCGTGGCCATGTCGTCCAGCATGACGGACCGGATGATGCAGCCCGCGCGCCAGACCTTGGCAATCTCTGGCAGCGGCAAGTCCCAGCCAAACTGGTCAGAGGCCGCAGAGATCATCTGGAACCCCTGTGCATAGCAGATGATCTTGCCCGCGATCAGGGCCTGTTCCAGTTGATCGATCGTCAGTGCGCCGTCCAATGCCCGAGGGGCCGCCCCGAACATGTCCTCTCCGATCCGGCGCAGGTCGCGCGCGGCGGACAGGTTGCGGGCGGCCACGGCAGCCTCGATCGCGGGGACCGGCGCGCCGAGGTGCTGCGCCTCGATTGCCGTCCAGCGACCGGTGCCTTTCTGGCCTGCGGCGTCCACGATGATGTCGAGCACCGGGTTGCCGGTGTCCGAATCCCGGGCCTCGGCGACGCGGGCCGAAATACCGATCAGGTAGGACGACAGCGCGCCGGCGTTCCAGCGGTCGAAAACCTTTGCGATGGCAGCATTGTCCAGACCCATGCCATCGCGCAGGATGCCATAGACCTCGGCGATCATCTGCATGTCTGCGTATTCGATGCCGTTGTGGACGGCCTTGACGAAGTGCCCGGCCCCGGCTTCGCCCATCCATGTGGCGCAAGCGGTGTCGTCATGCTTGGCGGCAATGGCGGTCAGGACGTGGGCGACGCGGTCCCAGGACTGCTTCTTGCCACCGCCCATGATCGACGGGCCGAACCGCGCGCCTTCCTCTCCGCCGGACACGCCGATTCCCAGAAACGGCTTGTCCCCGGCCTCGGACGCGCGGCGGTTGGTGTCGTGAAAATTGGCATTGCCTGCGTCGATGATCAGGTCGTCGTCGTCCAGCAGCGGGCGCAGTGCCGCGATCTGACTGTCCACCGGATCGCCTGCAGGCACCATCAGGATGATTGCCCGCGGCGACGCCAGGCTGGCGACGAAATCGGCCAGCGTCTCTGTCGCGGTGATGCGGTTCGACAGGGCACCGGCCGCGGCCTTGAAATCCCGCGTCACCTGCGTCGTGCGGTTGAAGACGGCGATGTCAAAGCCGTTGTCGGCGATGTTCGACGCCAGTGCGGCCCCCATCGTGCCCAGACCCAGAAGGCCGATTTCACTTTTGCTCATGGGGGTCCTCGCGTGGCTGTTCCGCCCGCTCTTATCTGGCGCAAGGTGCGGAAACAACACGGTCCAGACCTTGCCCCCGCGCACCAAGACCATAGACTGACCGATAGGCGACACGAGGACAGCGCGATGCAAAGGCCCGTACTGACGGAAGAGGCGCTGCGATTGTCCGTCGGGCAGAGCGTGGGAACATCGGATTGGCACCGTGTCGATCAAGTGATGATCGACGCCTTTGCCGACCTGACCGGGGACCATCAGTTCATTCACGTCGACCCGGTGCGCGCCGCGGCGGGCCCCCTTGGCACGACGGTCGCGCACGGCTTTCTGACGCTGTCGTTGCTGGGCCGGATGACCGACGAGGCGCTGCCGCCGCTGGCAAAGGTGCGCTACAGCGTGAATTACGGGTTCGACCGTGTGCGTTTCGTGGCTCCGGTGCCCGTCGACAGCGACCTGCGGGCTGTGCTGCGATTGATGGCCATGGACGATGCGACGCCCGGTCAGGTCAGGCTGATGTGGGAGGTCACCGTCGAGATCAAGGGGCTTGATCGGCCCGCCGTGGTCGCCACCTGGATTCACCTGCACTTCATGAAAGGCATATTGCCGGATGACTGATGATCTTGATGTGACGGCCGTCGCCCGGTGGGTCGACGGGCGCCTGCCCGGGCTTGAAGGCAAGGTACAGGTCCATCGGTTTGCCGTGGGTCAGTCGAATCCGACGTTTCGGCTGGACACCGACACGGGGTCCTATGTCCTGCGCCGCAAACCCGGCGGGGTCCTGTTGAAATCCGCCCATGCGGTCGAACGGGAGTTCGCCGTGCAGACCGCCCTGTGGGACACCGCCGTGCCGGTCCCGAAAATGCATCTGTTGTGCGAGGATGCCAGCGTCATCGGTGCGCCGTTCTACCTGATGGATCATGTCGCTGGCCGCAGCTTTGACGACCCCCGGTTGCCGGATCAGTCACCAAATGCGCGTGCCGCGATCATGGACGCGATGAATGCCACGCTGGCGGCGATCCACGCCGTCGATCCGGTGACTGTCGGCCTGTCCGACTACGGCCCCGGTGGCGATTATTACGGCCGTCAGATCGGCCGCTGGGTCAAGCAGTACCGCGCCACGGCGACCGAGGACATCCCCGAGATGGAGAACCTGATCGCATGGTTGCACGCAAACACGCCGCCCGACGATGGCCGCCGCACGCTGGTCCACGGAGACTACCGCATCGACAACCTGCTGTTCGCGCCCAACGGCACGGATGTCGTTGCGGTGCTGGACTGGGAGCTTTCGACGCTCGGACATCCTTTTGCCGACCTCGCGGCCGTCATCATGCAGTGGCGGATGCCGCCGGGCGCAGATGGGCGCGGGCTGGCCGGGGTGGACCGCGCGGCACTGGGTCTGCCGTCGGACGCGGATTTCGTGGCGGCCTATTGCCGTCGGATGGGGATTGCGCGGATCGATGGTTTCGGATTCTACATTGCGTTCTGCTTTTTCCGGATGGGCGCGATCCTGCAAGGGGTCAAGAAACGGGGGCTGGAAGGCAACGCCTCCAACCCGGAAAAGGCTGCCAAACTGGGCGCTTATGTGCCACTCTTCGCGCAGCACGGCCTGCGGGCGTCGCGTGAGGATTGACCCACAGCAGGACATGATGGCTGCACCTGGATTGGCCATGCCCTTTGGTCACCACAGGCAGATGACCTGACATATGGCACAGACCACGGATGACACGGCACATGCGGACTGTCACGGCACCCGGAAAACCCTGAGTGCGGCATTGCTTGCAGCTGGCTTTGCCGCCTACATCGCCGCGATCCTGGGCAGCGGGGACATGTTCGCGGACCTGAGCGCTGCGCTGATCCTGTCCTTCATCGCCGTGAACCTGCGCCGCGCAACGCGGATCGTGCAGCTGTTCGCGACAGCGTCGGTGTTGATAGCCGTGGCGGGCTGGGTCGGCGGAACCATCGGCTTGGCCGAGCTGTCCGTGGCCGCCGGCCGGGTGTCGTTCCTGACCTCGATCCTCGTCGCGCTGATCTTTCTGCGATTGGTGGCCCAGCGCGATCCGGCTTTCGCGGCCGCAGGTGCATGTCTTGCCAATCAGCCGCCGTCGCGGCGCTATGTCTCGCTCGGGGTCGGGGGGAACCTGTTTGGCGTGCTGTTGAACCTGGGCGGGCTTGGCCTGTTGATCGAGATGACACTGGCCGGGCAGCGCAGGCTGGAAACGACACATGCGGTCAGCTCTGCCGTCCACGACATCCGCGAACGGCGCATCGTCACAGCCATCGTGCGAGGGTTCTCTACCATCGCCTTCTGGTCACCGTTCGGCATTGCACTGAACACGCTGCTTCTGATTTTGAACGATCTGCATTGGGCGGACGTCGCCCCGTGGGGCATCGGATTTTCGTTTGGCTTCCTTGCCTTGGGGGCGGTCATGGATGTGATCGAACGACGGATCTTTCCGGTTTTTCCGCGCCCCGTAGTCGTGCCGCCGACGCCCGGCGACGCCCTGGGTCTGTGGGCGGTGCTGGCTCATCTGATCGGGCTTGCCACATTGGTCGTTGCCGGCGACTGGCTCTTGCCGCTCCGCTTCCAAGACGTGCTGGTCACCATCGTCCCGATCTACGCGGTCGTCTGGGCCTTGTTCCGTTTTGGACCCTCTGGACCGACGCGGCTGAAAGGTGACTTCATTGCTAATTCAACGCGTTATGTGAATGAGGTCGGCGTATTTGCGCTGGCCGGCCTGATCGGCGCGCTGTTGGTCGCGATGGTCCCCCAGCAGGCCCTGGACCCGCTGCTGCTGGCCGTTATCGACACCGGAGGGCCGGTTGCACTCGTGCTGGCACTGGCCTGGGCGACGCTTGCGCTCGCGATGCTGGGACTGCATCCGATCATCACCGTCGTGATCCTGGCAGAATTCATGGCCCGCACATCGCTGATCTCGGACCTTGCGACGCTTCTGGCCTTGTTGACAGGCTGGACGCTGACCGTTTGCGTGGCACCCTTGGCGACGACCGCAACCTATGTGGGAGCGATCCTGAACCGAGGCCCGGTCACCGTCAGCATGATCTGGAACGGCGCATTTGGCGTGGTCACGTTCATCGCGTCGTCGGGTTTCCTGATCGCAGGGATCACGGCGGGCTGGTTCTAATGACGCCGCCGACCGCCCGGCAAGAGTAACAGGTCCGCTTCAGTTTCCGATCAGGGTAACACGGTGGTCAGCGTCCGGCTGTCGAGCGAGCGGACCGTGCCAGAGCGTTCCTGCAACGCCTGCGCATAGCCGCCCGCGCTTTCGGTTGTGGGACGCAGGCCGCCGAACATCTGGCTGTCGGCGTTGATGACGACGATCTGCGTCTGGCCAAGCGTCGAGTCGTCGACGGTAAAGGCGAGCTTCTTGCCGTCTGCGGCCTCGGCCAGCGGATAGGCAACCCGCACCGGAACGTCACCCGCAGCACCATCGCGCAACGCGGCGACGCTGTTGTCCTCACGGATCAGGTTGGGCAATAGGTGGAACACATTCCCCGACACATCGACGGCCGAGATGAAGAGGAAACCATCCGTCATGGCGGCCGGGATCGTGATGTCGATCACCGGGTTCTCTCCTGCGGTAAAACGTCCGTCGGACCTGAGGCTGTTGTCGGCTCCGTTCGTGAGCGCGATCCCGACACCGGCGGGCGGGGCCGCAGGCAGCACCTCTGCGATCTGGCACAGCGTGGGATTGAGAACCTCCGTCTCGAGCGCCAAGGCGCGCGGGCCGATCGCGGTGACGAGCGCGTCGGACAGTGCTGCCTCAGCCTGCACGAATTGCGCGACAGGCTGGGGGTGCATTTCCCAGTCTACATCCTGTTCACCAAGGCCGACCTGATCGCGGGCTTCAGCGAATACTTCGACGGGATGACCAAGGACGAGCGTGAACAGGTCTGGGGCTTTACCCTGCCGCTGGCCAAGAAGGGCAGCCGCACGCCGACCATCGCGGCCTTCGACGCGGAATTCGACCTGCTGCTGGATCAGTTGAACAGCCAGTCGCTGGAACGCATCCAGCAAGAGGCCGACCCCCAGCGACGCAGCATGATCGCTGGCTTTCCCGTGCAGGTTGCATCGGTCCGCGCGACCGCGCGGGAGTTCCTGACAGAGCTTTTTCAGGACAACAAGTACGAGCATCGGCAGATGCTGCGCGGCATCTATTTCACCTCTGGTACGCAGGAAGGCACGCCGATTGACCGGTTGATGCTGGGCATGTCGCGCACCTTCGGCATCGGGCGGCAGGCCATCGGGTCGGGCCGCGGCACCGGGCGGTCCTTCTTTCTGACGCAGCTTTTCGACAATGTCATCTTCCGCGAGGCGGGTCTCGTATCCGCCGACGATGCCGTCGAACGCCGCTACCGCGTGACCAAGGCCCTGTCCTACGCCGGCGTCGTCGTGGTGGCGGTGGCGATGGGGACGCTGTGGGTGCGCAGCTATCTGGGCAACCAGCAGCGGCTGGAAGCAACGACGGCGATGATTGCGACCTACCGCGAAGAGGTCGCGTTGATCCCGCCCAGTCCGGTGGGCGACACGGACCTGATCTCCATCGTCCCGGCGCTGAACACCCTGCGCGACCTGCCCGATAATCCCAGCACGGGACCGGTGATCCGGCCTGCCGCACTCGGCTTTGGTCTGTCGCAGTCCGGCGTCATCGGTAACGAGGCAAAGCTGACTTACCGGTCGGCCCTGAACACGCATTTCCTGCCGCGCCTTCTGTTGAGGCTGGAAAACCAGATGCAGGCCAGCATCAACGACCCAGACCTGCTGTATGAGACGCTCAAGGTCTATCTGATGCTGGGCGGGGTCGGTCCGCTGAACCCCGAGATGGTCACGCAGTGGATGACCGACGACTGGGCCACCGCCTTTCCCGATACCAGCCGCGAAACCCTGCGCGCCGATCTGGCGCAGCACCTGGATGTGCTGATGGCGGCACCGATGCAACCGATCGCGCTGAACAACGATCTTGTCTCGGCGGTGCAGAACGTGCTGACCCAGATGCCGCAGGCGCAGCGGGTCTACAACAGCATCGTCAGTTCGCCTCTGGTCACCGATCTGCCCGCATTCCGGCTGACGGATGTGGGTGGGCCGGCCATCGCCCGGGCGTTCAGTCGATCCTCTGGCAAGCAGCTGAACGACGGTATCCCCGGCCTTTATACCAAGGCCGGGTTCAACGGCGTCTTTCTGGAAGAAGCCCTGACCGTCGCTGCCCGCATCCAGAGCGAAAGCTGGGTCTTGGGCGACGCAGGCGAGCAGGAACAGAGCGAAGCGGCGATGCTGAACCTCAGCCGGGACGTGCTGGTCCTGTATTACGACGACTACATCGTGCAGTACGACCAGCTTCTGGCCGACATCGACATCATCCCGATGGCCGACCTGCCCACGGCGGTCGAGGTGACCAACGTGCTGTCCGGCCCGACATCGCCCATCGCCAACGTGCTGGAGGCGGTCTCTGCCGAGACCAACCTGACGTCGGTGCCCGAGGACCCCGGCACCAACGTCGCCGACGTTGCCGGTGCCGTCGCCACCGGTCAGGTACCGGGTCTGCGGCGCCTATCACCCAAAAGCCGCCTGTTCCTCGAGGCGATGACGAAGGCCGAGGCGGCCCGCACCGGCAAGGCCGCAGTGGCGCCGGGTGCGCCGGTCGCCGAGCATTTCGCCTGGCTGCACCAGTTGACGGCCGAGGCGGAGGGACAGCCGTCGCCCCTGTCGGGCCTGATCGACATCCTCAAGGACGTGTATCAGGAGTTGAGCAATCTGAACTTCGCGGGTGGCATCGGCAGTCCGCAGGATGCGACGACGGCATTGCCGCGGTTTCAGGCCGCGGCCGGCCGGGTCGAGGAGGGTCCCGTCAAGCGATGGGCCTCGCAGATCACCGTGGGCACCAAGGGGATCGCGACCGAAGGTACGCGGGCCGGCATCGATGAAAGCTGGAAGCAGACCGTGCTGCCCCTGTGCCAGCGGGTCACGACGAACACCTATCCCTTCGCACCCCGGTCCAACACCGATGCGGGGCTCGCGGAATTTGCAGAGCTGTTCCGCCCCGACGGCCAGATCGACGCCTTCTTCAAGGCCAACCTGGAACAGATCGTCGACCAGTCGCAGCGGCCCTGGTCCTTCAAGCCGGGCGCGGGGGCAGAGCTTGGCATCTCTCCGGCGGTGCTGACCCAGTTCGAGAATGCCGCCCTGATCCGGGCGGCGTTCTTTCCCGGATCGCCAGCGCTGAACCTGTCGTTCCAGCTGACCGCAGAGGCGCTGGACCCCAATGCGGAAGGGATCGTGCTGGAGATCGACGGCCAGACGGTGGGCTTTGTCCACACCCAGAAGGAACCCGGCACCGTCGCGATGACCTGGCCGGGATCGGTGGGGGCCGCGCGGGTCAGCTTTCTGCCCGATCAGGCCAACTCGGAAAGCTCTCTGGTGCGCAACGGACCCTGGTCGCTGTTCCGCATCATGGATGTCGCGGCTTTGCGCGATACGGACGCACCCGACCGCAAGCGGCTGATCTTCAACCTGGGCGGGCGGATCGCGATTTTCCAGATGCAGACGGGGACGTCGATCAGTCCGTTCAACCTCAAGGCGCTCAGCGAGTTCAGCTGTCCGACGTCGTTCTGACCGTGGTGCCCTTTGCAGCCTTCGGCAAGATACCGGCGCTGGGGGACTTCATCCGGATCGCGGCACCGCCAGCGTTTACAGGACCCCGGGACCAGTGGGTGCAGGCGGTTCTGGTGGCCGGGCGCGCCGCCTGCGGCCGCGATTGGCAGGACATCTATTTGTCCGCGCCGATCTGGCGGTTCACGCTGTCGCCCGGTCTGGCCGGACCGCAGGGTGTGCTCGGCATCATCATGCCCTCTGTCGACCAAGTCGGCCGACAGTTTCCCCTGACGCTTTTCATTCCAGCGGGCAGCGACGCGTCAGCCACCCACGCCGCCAATGCTGCGCTTTTTGCCCGTCTCGAGGATGTCGCCCTCGAGGCGCTTGGGGACGGGGTCAGCCGCGACGATCTGGCCGCCGCGTTGGCCGATCTTCCGCCGCCGGTGCTGGCGACACCTGTCGCCCCGCCGTTGCGCGCACTCAGCCTGTGGTCGGTGCTGCTGGCGGATGGCGTGCGGACCGTGACCTTTTTCGGACTGCCTTCGGCGGCGCAGGCGGCGGGTCTTTTCGATCTGTCGGTGCTGACGCGACAGGCGCAACAGGCAGAGGACCTGGCACCATGACACTGCTGCGACATACCGCGACGACGCATATCGGCAAGGTCCGCAAGGTCAACGAAGACAGCATCCTGTCCATTCCGGACCAGCAGGTCTGGGTCGTCTCGGACGGCATGGGTGGTCATGCGGGCGGCGATTTCGCGTCCCGCACCGTCGTGGACAGCGTGGCGACGATGCCGATCCTCGGCGATCCGGCGGAACAGATGCAGGCCCTGCGCCGGTCCATCCTGGCGGCGCATGACACGATTCTGCGCGAGATTGCGGCACGCGGCGGCGGCACCATCGGCGCAACCGTCGTGGCCTTGATGATATCGGACGCGCATTTCGTCTGCCTCTGGGCCGGTGACAGCCGGCTGTACCGCATGCGCGGCGGTCAGATCGAGATGCTGACAACCGATCATTCCATCGTCGCGGCCCTCGTGCTGGACGGACAGATGTCTTGGGACGAGGCAGAGCATCATCCCCAGTCCAACGCCATCACCCGCGCCGTGGGCGTCGGCGAGGCGCTGGAACTGGACAAGGTGCGCGGCCCGCTGGATCGCGGCGACCGGTTCCTGCTGTGCAGCGACGGTCTGACGAAATACGCGGGCTTCGAGACCCTGGCAAATGCCCTGCGCGACACCCCGATCGAGGTCGTGGCCGACAAGCTGATGGCCATCGCATTGGACGGTGGCGGGGCGGACAATATTTCGATCATCGTGGTCGACGTGGTATGATCGAACGATCGAACCCGCCGGACGCCGGGTCGGGGCATGTCGCGATCAAGATGTCCGATCCGTGCGAACACGCGCATCATCTTCCGCGGGAATAGGTGCGAAGAGAGTGGCCAAGCGAACTGATCCTGTTGTATCCTTCCCGCAATTCAGACGCCTCTGACATCAAGACTCCGCATTCAGGGATATCAGCAGCCATGCCATTCCGCATCCGCCCCCTTGGCCAAATCCTGCTGTCGCTGCCGCTGATGATCGTCATGGCATTTGGAACGTCAGCCAGGGCGCAGGACGTCTTTGCCGGTGGCTGGACCCTGAAGCCCGAGATGTCGAACCTGCGGTTCCAGTCGGTCAAGAAAGACACTGTGGTGGAATCCAGCTCTTTTGCCACGCTGAGCGGTTCCATTGGCGCGGACGGGGCGGCGCGGGTGTCGGTCCTGCTCGATTCCGTCGATACGAAGGTCGATCTGCGCAACGTCCGCATGCGGTTCCTGTTCTTCGAGACCTTCCGCTTTCCCGAAGCCACGATCACCACCCGAATTGATCCCGCATTGCTGGCCGACCTCGCGCAGGTCCGGCGCAAGCAGGTGCCCGTCACCTACACGCTGGACCTGCATGGCGTATCCAAGACGTTCGAGACGCAGGTCATCGCCACGCTGCTGACCGACGACCTCGTGTCGATCGCGTCCGATGCGCCGATTTCCATTGCGGTTGCCGACTTCGATCTGGCCGCCGGGCTGACCAAGCTGGAAGAGGCCGCGAGCGTCAAGATCCTGCCGTCGGCGACGATCAGTTTCGACTGGACCTTTGCCCGCAATGCCGGTGGTGTCGCCCCCGTTCCGGCCGCACCGGCCCCCGCAGCGGTCGCGCTCGAGACCAGCGGCGATTTCGACGCCGAGGCTTGCAAGGGCCGTTTCGATATCCTGTCGCGGACCGGCAACATCTACTTCACCTCCGGCTCTGCCCGGCTGGAGGACAAGAGCGCGCCTTTGCTGGACGCGCTGGCGGACATCGTGTCGCGTTGCCCCGGCATGGTGGTCGAGGTCGGCGGCCACACGGATTCCGTCGGCAGCGATGACCTGAACCTGCGTCTGTCCGACGCGCGCGCGGCATCCGTCACGCAATACCTGTTCGGGAAGGGGCTGCGACCCGATGCACTGGTCAGCCGTGGCTACGGAGAGACGACGCCGATCGCGGACAATGCCACCTCCGAAGGCCGCTGGAAGAACCGGCGCATCTCTTTTCAAG
>NZ_JBMERN010000026.1:0-53772 GCF_049310965.1 Loktanella sp. DJP18
TTCCTTCAAATAAAATGCCGCGACACATCAATACATCACGCCATGGTGAACCCTACGGGGTTGCCCCAAGGATGCAAGGCCCAGCTGCCATTCCGCCAAATGAACGGATGACCCTCGGGCCTTCAATTTGCATGGAAATGTGGCCGTCCGGTCGGAACTGAATACGCATGAAATTTCCGACAGAACCTTGCCTGCGAATCTACGCGGTCAGATAGCGGATCGCCATTATTTCAAGCGCGACAGGTCCACCCGGCTTGCGCCAATCCACGACGTCACCCACGCGCGCGCCCAACATGGCCCGGGCCAGTGGCGAAAACGGCGCAATGCGATGGGATGCGGGGTTCGCCTCATCTTCGCCGACGATATGCCAGTCGGCCCGCACGTCATCTTCGTCCGCGACGGTGACGCACGCACCGAATGCGACCACGTCACGGTCCTGCCGTGCGGGTTCGACGACGATTGCTCGATTGATCCGCGTCTCGAGAAATCGGATATCACGTTCCGCCATTGCGCGGGGTATCTTGGCGTCCAGAGAGTCGCGCGGCAGGGTCGACAGATCGGCATGTCTTTCGCGCAACCGTTGTTGCAGCGCGGCAAGGCCCGCTGGCGTGACATAGTTCGGATGCGGGCTTTGCGGCAGATCGTCCAGCCGGTCGGCCTGCGGTCCCTCGTCTTCCTTGGTGAATGCCTTGTTCATGCCGCCCCAACCCCTCGACCTCGCGCCATGTTCCCGCGACAACGCGGTGCTTTCAATAGGGTGCCTTTTACTGTATGGCCCGCCCATCTGTGACGTAACGCACAAGGCCCCGGCGTTAGGCAAAGGACAGGGGTCGGCGGCAATGGGGCCGCCAATCAACGGGCCACGCGGACCGCCGCGCAGGCCCAATATGAAAGACGATAGATGTTCAATGAAGTGAAGAAATCCATGCAGTGGGGCGAAGAGACGCTCACACTCGAAACGGGCAAGGTTGCCCGTCAGGCCGACGGTTCGGTGATCGCCACGCTGGGCGAAACCTCTGTCATGGCCAACGTGACATTCGCCCGCCAGCAGAAGCCCGGTCAGGACTTCTTTCCGCTGACCGTGCACTATCAGGAAAAGTATTACGCCGCCGGCAAGGTGCCCGGCGGTTTCTTCAAGCGTGAAGCCCGCCCGACCGAGAAGGAAACGCTGACCTCTCGCCTGATCGACCGTCCGATCCGCCCGCTGTTCGTCCCCGGCTTCAAGAACGAAGTGCTGGTGATGTGCACCGTGCTGTCGCACGACATGGTCAATGACCCCGACATGGTCGCGATGATCGCCGCCTCTGCCGCGCTGACAATCTCTGGCGCGCCGTTCCGCGGCCCGATCGCCGCCTGCCGCGTGGGTTTCGTGGATGGTGAATACATCCTGAACCCCGAAATCGACGACATGCACAACCTGCGCAACAACCCCGAGCAGCGGCTCGATCTGGTTGTCGCCGGGACCAAGGATGCCGTCATGATGGTGGAATCCGAGGCCTATGAGCTGACCGAGGACGAAATGCTGGGTGCCGTGACCTTCGCGCACGATGCAATCCAGCCGGTCATCGACCTGATCATTGATCTGGCCGAAGACGCCGCGAAAGAGCCCTTCGATTTCACACCCGCCGACTACTCGGCGCTGTCCGCTGCCGTGAAGGCCGCCGGTGAAGACAAGATGCGCGCCGCCTATGCGATCACCGACAAGCAGGACCGTACGGCCGCCGTGTCACAGGCCAAGGCCGACATCGTCGCCGGTCTGAGCGAAGAGCAGCAGGCCGACGGCAACCTCGGGTCTGCGCTGAAAAAGCTGGAATCGGGCGTGCTGCGTGGCGATGTCGTCAAGAACGGTCGCCGCATCGACGGGCGCCGTCTGGACGAAATCCGCCCGATCGTGTCCGAAGTCGGCATTCTGCCCCGGACCCACGGTTCCGCGCTGTTCACCCGTGGTGAGACGCAGGGACTGGTCGTCACCACGCTGGGCACCGGCGATGACGAGCAGATGATCGACGCGCTGACCGGCATGTACAAGACCAACTTCATGCTGCACTACAACTTCCCGCCGTATTCGGTCGGTGAAGTGGGCCGCGTGGGTTCGCCGGGTCGCCGCGAGATCGGTCATGGCAAGCTGGCGTGGCGTGCGTTGCAGGCTGTCCTGCCTGCCGCGACCGACTTCCCCTACACCATCCGCATCGTGTCAGAGATCACGGAGTCGAACGGCTCCTCCTCGATGGCATCGGTCTGCGGCGGTTCGCTGTCGATGATGGACGCGGGCGTTCCGCTGAAGTCCGCAGTGGCCGGTGTGGCTATGGGTCTGGTGATGGAAGACGACGGCAGCTATGCCGTGCTGTCCGACATTCTGGGTGACGAAGACCACCTCGGCGACATGGACTTCAAGGTTGCCGGCACCGAGAACGGCATCACGTCGTTGCAGATGGACATCAAGATCGCAGGCATCACGCCCGAGATCATGAAGAAGGCGCTGGAGCAGGCCAAGGCCGGCCGTCTTCACATCCTCGGCGAGATGGGCAAGGCCCTGACCGGCGCTGGAAAGTTCAGCGTCCACGCCCCGAAGATCGAGACGATGCAGATTGCAACCGACAAGATCCGTGAAGTCATCGGGTCCGGCGGCAAGGTCATCCGCGAGATCGTGGAAGTGTCCGGTGCCAAGGTCGACATCAACGACGATGGCGTGATCAAGATCGCGTCCAACGATGCCGACAAGATCAAGAAGGCCTATGACATGATCTGGTCGATCGTGGCAGAGCCGGAAGAAGGCAAGATCTACAAGGGCACGGTCGTCAAGCTGGTCGACTTCGGCGCCTTCGTGAACTTCTTCGGCAAGAAGGACGGCCTTGTCCACGTCTCGCAGATCGAGAGCCGCCGCCTGAACCATCCGTCGGACGTGCTGAAGGAAGGCCAGGACGTCTGGGTCAAGCTGCTGGGCTTTGACGATCGTGGCAAGGTTCGCCTGTCGATGAAGATGGTCGATCAGACCAACGGCACCGAGATGGCCGAAGAAGCCGCCGAAGGCTGATCTGCACTGACGCACTGAACAGCGGCCCCGCCAGCGATGGCGGGGCCGTTTGCGTTCAGAGACGATGTGCAATTCTGCATCCGATGCGGTAAGTTGCGTCATCGGACACGACTTTCTTTGACATCACAGGCAATCTGGAACCGGCAGCGGGACAGCGCATTCCGGCCGATCACCGGATCGGAGGGGCGTGGTGGAGTCCTGCTCTTTGCATCGCGGTGATGATGGGTTGAACACCACCCGCTGGGATGATCGGCAATTTGCCGGCCTGGCTGAGGAGTGAGACGAGACCCGCCGCTTGTGAAGCAGCAGCAGAGGTGCCGCCAAACAACGTGTAGAGGGACGCAATGTCGATGCCATCCTCGTGGTCTGGGACGTCTCGATGCGTTGATCCTCGCGGTGCAGGATTTCCGCATCATCGCTGACCACGTGGAGCAAGGTCGAAGGGTCAGGCGCGCCATTGGAATAGGACGCCCGCCAGCCCGCGCGTGTCACGGCCGCCACGACGATCGCGCTGTCCGCAAGCCCCGCGACACTGGCCGGACAGGCCAATCGGGTGACGCGCCCTCCGTTCCCGGTAGCCAGCACGAGATAGCGCCGTTTCGCGATGGCACGCAAAAGCGCCTCGACAAGGTGCTGATCGCATTCGAGGGCCCTCAGATGGGCCTGGTCATCGTCAACCAGCGTCTCCGGGTGGACGGCGTCGCGGGCTTCGATGCAGGTTCGGCGGCGGGCGCTGGGCGGCAGGTCCGCCTGGGCCGCGACATCCGGCAAACCGCGCGGCATCAGGATCACCGGTACCCCGCTTAGGTATGCGACGAGAAGAGCGTTGATGACTGGTTTGATTTCATGCTGTACGGCGTGGCGTAGGATGCGATCCGGCAGAACGGGTTCACACCGTGATATGGCAGCGCGCTGAAGAATTCATGTGGCCGATCCCTTGGCGGGCGACCCCCTACCAGCCCGGCACATGCGGTCGCATGGGTGCCAAAATACTGCGCCGGGTCCGGCATGTCGATCTGCGCATAACCGTTCGACATCTGTCCCACGAGGGTCGCGATGGCGACGATCTGATCCTCCTCCAGATCAAGGTCTGCAAGCTTGGCCGACGCGTCATCGAAGGCAGGATCAGCCTTTGACAGCCCCAGTGGCTGGACCGACAGGACCGCAAGAAATTCCTGCGCAGCCGGCACCGGGTTGCCTGCGGCCTGAACGGCGTCGTGCAACAGGCTCAACCGGGCGAAATCCAGCCCGGTCCGCGCCGTATGATCGCGGACCTCTGCCAGCTCGCCCTGCACGATCGCCCTGAGGTCGCCTTGCGAGGTTGCCAAAGCCTGCCGCAAGGTCGCGACGGTGGGGATTGAGCTGCGATAGACTGCTCCGGCAGCCCGCGGACCAAAGTCGATCTGCGGTGTGACCAGTGCCGATGCCAGACTGGGTTGCAGGGGATCGAGGCCGCTATCGATGATCGCGACGGTGATGGCTTTGTGTCCGCGGGCATCGTCCCAAAGCGGGGCGGACCAACCATCTGTCGTCCGGCTGATCAGCCCCAGATGTTCCGATGCCACAGACAAAAGACGTCACGCTCCGACATATCCTATGCACCCCACTCGGAGAGTGCGTCGCGCATGAGGCGGCGGCACGCGTAGTCAGATTGAGCGCGAACATGCGCGCCAGTTCCCGGCCTGCCATGCTATCGGAGGCATAGTGTATGCCGGCCATCTCTCGGTATTCGGCCACCCGCTGCGCCAAGTGGAAAAAGTTCGACCGTGGCGGGCAGTTCCGGCATGAGGCGGGTCATGACCTCGGCCACCGAGAACATCTCGCGCGGATCACGGACCGAGGCGCAGGTGCTGACGGTGATGGTGACGGTGACGGTCGTGGATGGCGGCGTCACGGGCTGCGGCGAATGCGTGCCCACGTTCGAGGCCGGACTGCCGAAGCGCGCGCTGATCGGCGACATGCGCAATGACGAAAACATCATCGTCGCGCAATTCCACCTGAGCGTGCTGCGGTTCCACAACAAGGTCGTCGAGTTCCTGGCCGCGAACGATACCAGCTGGGTCGCCGATTTTCATTCCGCCAAGACCCTGTCGACGCCGTATTATCAGTGGCTCGCGGTCGAGGGGTTCCTGAAAACGATGTGCGATCCGGATGTCCCGCGTTGCGATGTTGCGCTGGTCCCCCTCTCGGCTATGCTGGCGTCGAGATGCGGCGATGATCCAGATCGCTTGCGATCGATCAGACGGTCCAAACCGGCAAGAGGAGTCAAGATCATCGCACACCTGACACAGTTGATTTACGCATCGCAACCCTTCGGTTTTGACGACGCAATACTGAACGGCATCCTGCTGGATGCACGCAGGTGCAACCAGCGCGACGGCATAACAGGCGCGCTGGTCTGCCGTCACGACATTTACCTTCAGCTCCTCGAAGGCCCATCAGAACAGGTCGATGCCGCCTACGCACGCATCGCTCGGGATGATCGCCACGTCGGGATCAACCGGCTCGTGAGCAGAGAGATTACCGAACGCATGTTCCAACATTGGGCCATGCTCCATGATCCAGCCAAGTCGTTGATATGGAGTCCGGATCAGCTCTCGTCCGGCATTCTGGAAAGTGCGCCCGAGTCCGAGATTGTCGGAATGTTCGAAAGCGTCGCGAGAGATGCGAAACCCGAAGACGCCAGCCTTCAGCTTTGAGACCATCGTTCACTAAGGAACCGGCCGCGACGTAGAGCCGCCGCCCCTGATGACGCGTCCATGATCTCGATCGGATGATCCACGCGCGCCCCTCATGCGGCCTCGGGCGGACCTTCTGCGCGAGTCCCGTGTCACGCAGGCTATTGGAATGTCGTCGCCTTCCGCGTCGGAAAACTGTCGCCAAGGCTGACCTTTGCGTTGCTGAACGGCAGTTTCATGGCTTTGAGAACGACCCCCGGCACCCTGTCAGGCGACATCGCGACACCGCCACGCCGTTGATGCCGTTTGGTGTTCATCACAGTCATCGCGCCAGATTGCTGCCGCAAATGATGCGGCTGTAGGGGTCGGTGGACGTGCCCTCGACGTTGCGAAATTCGCCATACTTGATCGGCAATCGCCGCCATGCGCCGGTGGTCGGGCCAGCGCGGCACAAGTCGGACTGCACCTGAGGCACACGAGAACAGGTCACCTGCAAGTTTCTTTCGCGCGTTGATCCATATCAAGTCCGGCGATCACGATTTGGCGTATCAGTCGGATCAATCAGAAAGGGGATCAGGATGTTCAGTCGAATACTGGTATGCTTTGACCAATCGGATCATGCCGCGTCAGCTTTGCGGATCGCCGCCGACCTTGCGAAAAGGTACAGCGCGATCCTTGTCATCGTGCATGTCCCAGAGCAGCAGAACGATGCCATCGCCGTCGGTGCCGAAGTCATCTTCGTCCCCACCGACGAGGCCGAAATCCGGGCGCGCGCCGCCGAAGTCCTGGCCAACGGCGTGGCCATCGCAACGGAAGCAGGCCATGCTGCGGCGACCACGAAGGTGCTGCGCGGCAGCCCGGCAGAAGCCATCCTGAAATTCGCGAAGGAGGACGGCATCGATCTGATCGTCGCCGGACGCCGTGGGCTGGGCACGCTGCGCGGTCTGCTGGTCGGCAGCGTGTCGCAAAAGTTGACCTCTCACGCCGCATGCCCGGTTCTGACGGTTCAGTGATGCCGCAATCAGAGCCGCGGACAGTCCCGCCGGCAGGAGCCGCGCGGCCCTGACGGGGTGTCTTTGCTGGCATCGGCTCGGGCAAATCCGTCATCGCTGCCGCGCTCGGCAACCTGCATCTGGAACCTCAGCGTCCGCGCAGGGTTATGTCAGCAGATGAAAACAACAGGAAAGCGAGCCAACCATGGATCATTCCAAGCATATCCCATTGCGGACTGACGAACTGACGAACGAAAACCTTGACGGTGCCAACGTCTATGGACCTGACGACAGCAAGATCGGAAGCATCGCGCACCTGCATGGCGCGGGTGCCGGCGCGCAGGTCATCGTCGACGTGGGCGGCTTTCTGGGCATCGGCGCGAAGCCGGTCGCGCTGGACGTGTCCAGTCTGAATTTCATGCGCGACGAAAGCGGTGAGGTTCATGCGACCACGTCCATGACCAAGGATCAGTTGAAGAACCTGCCGGAACATCATCATTGATCGCAAGCGCGCTTGCGCCTGATCGACCCAAAGGGGGTCGGCCTGCTGCCAGTGCCGGCCCCTTTTTCGTCAGCGGATCTCCCTGTGTCGCCGCCGCCAGCAATAGGCTGACGGGTCGAATAAGGCCGTGATCCTGCACCTCCGCCTGTGCTGATACCCGGACCTCGCAGGCAATGACGGGACGTGTCCGTTCACATCGCGGCGATGCCGTTCGCAGATTTAAGGAGCTGGCTTACGCGCGGGAATCCGCAGCCGTTTTCCACGCAATCGGCGTGACGTAGGCGATATGATCGCCGACGCTGACCATGACCTGACCGTCCTGGACATTGACCTGCAACTTCATGGCCCGGCTCGCGAGTTCTGCCAGCTTGCCCGTCTCGGCTTCTGAAAAGCTGACGACCTGAAGATTGTCGAAACGTGTGGTGCTGTTTCTGATCTTGTCCCACCAGACTTCTGCCGTCCTGCCCCCGTATGCGTAGACGATCACCTTGCCAGCCTTGCCGCAGGATTGACGGACGACCTTTTCGCTGGGCAGCCCCAAGGCAACCCACACGTCAAGCGCGCCACTCAGGCTTTTCTGCCAGATGTCCGGCTCGTCATCCGTCGACAGCCCCTTTGTCATCTCCAGATGCTCATGGGCATTCAGGGCAAATGCGACGATGCGGACCATCAGGCGTTCGTCGGTTTCCGACGGATGCTTGGCCAGTGTCAGCTTGTGGGTCTCGTAGTAGTGGCGATCCATGTCAGAGACGGAAAGCTCGACTTTGTAGATGGTGGCTTTTTGCGCCATGATCCGCCCCCATACGTGCAAGAGCGCGATGCCTACTGCGTCTTCCGACCTTATGGAAGCGGATAAGGGCAAATGATCGTCTGCGCAGCACTGCGCGCCACTTGGAACCTGCGATCAGAAGGTCAGCCGCCCGACCGCACCCAGACTGGCGGCGACCAGCAGGATGCGAAAGATGCCCCAGTGCAGGCGGAAGGCGAGGACGGCACACAGCACGGACAGCGCGATGGCCAGCCATTCGATTGTCGCGGTATCCGGCAGCCAAAGCGTGATCGGTCCGGCCTGCTGTCGGGCGACGGCCGCGAACAGGACGTGCAGGCCGAACCAGATCGAAAGGTTGAGGATGACTCCCACGACCGCAGCGGTGATCGACTTCAGCGCTCCCTTCAGCCGGGGCTGCGCCGAGATCCATTCGATGTAGGGCGCACCCGCGAAGATCCACAGAAAGCACGGCGCGAAGGTCACCCAAAGCGCCACGAGCGCCGCCGCCACCCCCAGAAGCAGGCCGCCTTCCTTGAAGCCCGCCAGAAATCCCACGAACTGCGTCACGAGAATCAAGGGGCCGGGCGTCGTCTCGGCCAGACCCAGGGCGTCGACCATTTCGCGCGGCGACAGCCAGCCGAATTGGACGACGACATCCTGTGCCATGTAGGCAAGAACGGCGTAGGCGCCGCCGAACGTGACGACGGCGAGTGTCGAGAAGAAGCGGCCGACCTGAACCAGAAGGTCCGGGGCATCCAGCCACGTCAGTGCCAGAAGGGGAAGCAGCCAGATCGCAAGCCAGAGGACGATGGTGCCGACAGTCTTGCCAAGCGACACATGCGCCATGTCGATCATGCGCGGGTGCGGCTCTGTCTCGGCCATGAACCACCCCGCAACGCCCGCCAGCAGGACGATCAGCGGATAGGGGATCGACAGAAAGAAGATGCCCACGAACGCCAGTCCTGCAATGATCCAGTGCCACCGCCGGGACAGGGCCCGTTTCGCGACCCGCAGCAACGCCTCGACGACGATGACCAGAACCGCGGCCTTGATGCCATAGAACAGCGCGGCGACCAGCGGCACGTCGCCATGCAGACTGTAGATCACGGCCAGGGTCATGATCACCGCGGCACCGGGCAACACGAACAGGAGCCCCGCGATCAGCCCACCCAACGTCCCATGCAGCCGCCAGCCGGCATAGGTCGCAAGCTGCATCGCCTCGGGCCCGGGTAACAACATGCAGAAGCTCAGCGCGTTGAGGAATTGGTCCTCCGTCAGCCAGTCACGGTCATCGACCAGTTCCTTGTGCATCAGCGCGATCTGCGCGGCGGGGCCGCCAAAGGACAGAACACCGATCTTGCCCCAGACACGCGTGGCCTGCCCAAGGGTTGGCCTGTCACGCCGCTGTGGTACACTATGGGACTTCATGCACTTTGCCTTACTGTCACCCTTGGAGATTAACGCAAGCGCAATCGCGCGCGCAAGTCGTCATCCTGTCCAAAGGCAGATACCCGTCCCGATGTCGCTCGCCGACCGCAATCTCGGCTGAGGCAAAAGCCCCGAACAATGCTGGACCGATATCGCCGCCGACGTTGCGCACCTTCGTGGCATGGCCGCGAGCGCGGCGGCAACTGCACCTCAGCCGGTCACGGCCTGGTCCGCCCCTGCGGCAGCTTCGGCACCGCTTCGCTCGGGGCTGCGCACGATCGTCGGGTCCCGCCTCTGCAACATGATCGGCTGTTCACCCCGGCCATTGTGCCCGCAAAACCGATGGCAGGACGCGGTCTGTGAAATCGCGCATCCCGTCTTCGCCCTGCGTGGCGAAAGTCAGTTTTTCCTCCAGCGCCAGATGAGCGATGCCGTGGGCGGTCGACCATGCGGCGATGATGCCGGCATAGCCCATGCTCTGGCCTTCGACCGCGAGGTCATCCGTCCCGTAAACCTTTGCAGCGATCAGCGCGAACGTTTCCAGCGTGGCTCTGCTGGCCGCTGCGTAGCGCGGGTCGGTGCGGTTCACCAGATCCTTGCGATACATCAACTGGAAAAGCCCCGGGTTGCCGAGGGCGAAGTTGATGTAAGCCCCTGCCATGGATCGCAGCGTCGCCGCAGGCGTGGGACCACGCTTGACCTCTTTGAAACAGATATGCAGATCCTCGTAGGCGAGCGTGGCCACTTCGGTCAACAGGCCTGCCGTATTGCCGAAATGATGGGCGGGCGCACCGGGGGATACCCCTGCCCGCCGGGCTGCCGCACGCAAGGTAAAGCCTTCAACTCCGTCGTCCCGAAGGATCGCATCGGCGGCCTCGATCAGGGCACTGCGCAGATCACCGTGATGATAACTGCGCTCAGCATCAGATTCTCTCATTCTCGGTCCAATCTAGACAGCGTTCAAATTAGGGTTTATCCCGATCTATACGATGTTCAGATTCGCGTGTGAAGACCTGCCCAAGCGGACCGCGCGGCCTTCCACAAAAGCTTCGAGAGAAAAGAGATCAAGATGAGCGGATTTTCCGAGAATGACGTAGCTGACCAAAGCGGCAAGACGTTTGTCGTCACCGGAGCGAATGCCGGACTGGGATTCGAAATAACGCGGGTCCTAGCCGCGCACGGCGGACGAGTGGTCATGGCCTGCCTGAGCGAGGCGAAGGCAGAGCAGGCGATGCGGCAGATCCGTGACTTGTCACCGCAGGCTGAACTGGAGTTTCTCGCTTACGATCAGAGCGATCTCGACAGTATCCGTGCTGCCGCTGAAAAGCTCTCTGCCGGTCCCGGTCTAGATGTGCTGATCAACAACGCGGGCGTGATGGAGTTCAGGGTTTCGCGGACACGGCAGGGATTCGAGCAGCATTTCGGCACAAATCATCTGGGCAGCTTCGCCTTCACCTCCCTGCTGCTGCCAAAGCTGTCCGAAGCCCCGGCACCTCGGGTGGTCGTCACCGGCAGTGCATCGCACAGGAACGGCGCGATCGACTTCGAAGACCTCGACAACGCGGGAAAGCGCTATGGTCACGCATCACGCTACGCCAACAGCAAGCTCGCAAACTTATTGTTCCTCTTCGAACTCGACCAGCGGCTGCGAGCCGCTCGGTCGCCCATTCTCGCAGTCGGCGCGCATCCGGGTCTGGCGACTACCAGTCTCGGTCGGGAAAAGAGGCTTTTGCGAGCCATTGCGGTCCCGCTGGCAAAGCTGTTCCGGTTCAACTCGGCGGCCATGGGGGCGTGGCCGGCGCTTCAGGCGGCGACGAGCGTCGTCCATCCTGGAGGGTATTACGGCCCGATCGGATGGAACGAGCTGAAAGGGCCATCAGGGCCGTCGGGCCGCAGTCCGGATGCTGTCGATCCGCGCGTCGCGCAGCGGCTCTGGGCTCGATCGATCGCGCTGACGGGCATCGATCCCGCCCTTCCGGCCGCCCGATTCGACGCCGCCAGCAGCGACCTTATTCTGGGGCCCGGTCATCGGATTACAGTCCCGTTGGCTTCCGGACACTACCAGTCCTCGTAGCTCATGGCTTCATTCACCGAGGCTTTGCGGCGACGTATTTCCTCAGCCCAACATATCCTTGTTCGCGGTGACGAAAGCTCGGAACGACCTAGGCGGCCTTCCGGTCATATCCATCACGCCAGCCGTCGTCCGATCTTCGGCACCGCCGCGGATGACGAGATCAAGCTGGACGAGGGCATCGACATATTCCGGGGGTATGCCGAGTGCGTTCAGGCGAGCCGACAAGGCTTCCGGTTCCATCGCGACATGGCGTATCGTCCGGCCCGCCCGTTCCGAGACGAGCGCCGCAATATTGTCGTAGCTCAGCGCCTTTGGCCCGGTGAGGATGACATCCGCATTCATCGCTTTGCCTGCGGTCAGGGCCGCAACGGCAGCGGCGGCGATGTCGTCCGCGTCGATGAACGCAACCCGCCCGCTGCCCGTTGCACTGTAGATCGCGCCCTCGTTGCGGATGGTGTCGCCATGTGCGCCTTCAGTGAAATTCTGCATGAACCACGAAGGGCGCAGAATAGCCCAATCTTCGGCATGTCCGGCCAGCCAGGCGTGGACCTCGCCCATCAGCGGGCTCTGCGGACCGAAGAGCGAGGAACTGAGGAGCACGAAGCGCCGTACGCCACGCGCCATTGCCTGCTCCAGCATCGGCTGCATGACTGCCAGATGATCCGCGCGGTCGGTCGGCGCGACCAGCCATGCGGCGGTGCAGCCATTGAAGGCATCAGCACAGGACAGGTCACCCCAGTCAAAGCGTCGGTGCTGCGGTTCTTGGGGGGACCGCGTGCCTACGCGGGCGTCGATGCCCGCTGCCGCAAGGCGTGCGGCGACACGGCGGCCGGTCTTGCCGGTGCCTCCGGTGACGAGGACGGGGTCAATCATCTTCCGGCACCGTGGAAAGCCGCGTTTGCGGCATCGGCACCGCCCAGTGCTGCAAGCACGACCAGTGGATTCCAGTAATCGCGGTACCGCGCAATGCGACCGTCGCGCAGCGTGATGACCGACACATAGATCTGGTCATAGGGCAGACCCGTCTGCACGCCTCGGCCCTTGCAGGAAAACTCGGCGATCACTGTGTCCCCAGACGGATAGACGGCGTGCAACTCCATCTCGCCAAGCGACAGTAATGGGCCGAGTCTCGCCAGATGGGCGGCAAGCGCGTCGCGCCCCTCAAGCCTGACCGGCAGCCCTGCGGGGGCAAATGGAAACTCAAAGACGATGTCGTCGGTGAACAGGCCCGGCAGGTCGTCCGCAGAGGTCAGTCGGGAGCCAAGCACAGTGCGCAGCAAATGGGAGAAGGTGTCGAACTTGTCAGTCATGGGAAAACCTCTTATGGTTGGAACGCTATCGTATCGTCCATATGGGAGAGCCTTGGTTGACACGCAACCGTTCCGACGAAAAAAAGCACCGCAAGCCGAGTGGTGCCGCCGTGCCCCGCGCGGATTTGACCGAGGCGCTTTACCGGGCGTTCTTTCAGGATTGGGCCGAGCACGGCTTCGCTGCCATCAGCCTTGAACGGGTTGCAGCGAGGGCCGGTGCCGGCAAGGCGGCGATCTACCGCCGCTTCGCCTCGCGCCAAGCCTTTGCCGCGGCGGCCGTTTCTGCTCACAGTCTCAAGATTGCGGTCGCGGCGGATCATGGCGATCTCGAATCCGATGTTCTGGCGTTTCTGACCGGGCTGCGCAGGGTGCTGCGTCATCCCCTGATCCGCCGCATCCTGCCGGATCTTCACGCCGAGGCGGCACGCTCGCCCGACATGCGCCGCCTCAACACCCAGATTGCCGAAGCCAGACGCGCGCAGGGGACCGCTATCCTGGACCGGGCCATCGCGCGAGGAGAGCTGCGGCAGAGCATCGACATGGACCTTGCGCTCGATCTTATTCCGGCGGCGCTCTACTGGCGCATGGTGGTGATCGGTCGCACCCCCACGCGGGCGCAGCTTGCGTGCGAGGCCGCGACGATCGTCGCGGGCCTGCACCGTTTAGGGTCTGAAGCCGGGGTGTCAGATCTCAACTAATCTGCTGACCTCGCAAACCACGGACGCCATCCCTCGGCGAGCACGTAGGCAAGCAAGGTCACCACGATCAGGGTGCCGTCAATCATTACGACGGCTGTCGGATTATCCGACGGCATCGGGCCCGAGACGGTTCCGATAAACCCGATGCTCATCAGCGTGACCCCGATCTTGTGGAAAAGGATCAACTCCCACAGGCCCGGCATGCGCCGTGGCCAGATCGCGAGAACAGCAAAGAGACCGGCGAAAACCGCAAAGCCCAACATCTGCCAGGTGCCGACAATCAGCCGGTCAGGGGGTAGGGTTCTAAACTCGGCTGCGGCATTGGCGAAGGCACCCCAGGTTGCGACCGACAGCGCGATCATCAGATAGCGTGCGGCTTTGTCGCGCGCGGCCGGGATAGGACTTGCTGCATGTCGGGCAGCCGTCTGAATTTTTATCGACATGATGTCTCCTGGTGCGGTGTGTGGCTTAAGGCGGCCTGCGCCGTCGTAGCCAAATGTGGCGGGATTCATGGGACGAGTGGCGGAAAGCCTGCGCAGGCCCGCTGCGGCCGGATCGGATTGCCGGATCGTCGATCCAGTTGCCGTGGACTCCCGCAGGCACCGAGACCGGCCGTTCAATGGCGGCGACCGGGCCGGCCTTGATCCGCGCGGCGTGTCGGGGTCATGACAGGCTCCTTCCGGGCAGGGGCTGGGCGCGGCGGCGTTCGATCTTGGCAAGCAGGACAACGCTGGCCACCAACAGCAGCGCGCCATTCATCGGGTGCAGGGACAGAGGCAGCGGACCTCCTCCGGCAGCCAATCCGATCTGGGTCAAGAACAGCAGGCAGATCAGGCCGGCCCACCAGCCAAAGCCGCGCAGCCGGGGGACTAAGACCGCACCTGCAAGCAGGGTCATGATCGGAATGGACAGCGCCCCTCCGATGGTCCCGTGCAGGCCCCACAACGTTTGATCGCGGAACAGCGCGCTGCCAGCGCTCAGGAATTGTGTAAGTAGCCCAAGCGGGAGTGCGCAGGCAGAGAGGGTGAACCAGACCGGCGTTCCAAGCGACAGGTCGGTGAAGGTATCATGTGATTGTTCCATGGTCAGGCCGCCCTGCGCTGGGGCGTGGCGATCCAGCGGGCCAATGTTGTCGCGTAATCGTTTCCAGCCGCCTGAAACGCTTCTTCCGACATCTTCATGGCGTTATACAGCACGAACGGTTCGGCCCAATCGAACGCGCAGCGGTGCGCCATGGCCCGCAGCGGCATGAACAGGTCGGTCATGGGAAAGCCGTTGCTGCCTTCGGGACTATAGGCTTCGGGGACATTGCCGGCGGTGGCCGCGAGCATCAGCGGGGTACCGGCGAGTTGCCGCCCCTCATCCTCGAAATGGATGTAGAACATCCGCGTCAGCACGGCGTTCTGCCAGGCCTTCAGTAGCGGTGGCGCGGAATACCATTGCACCGGGAACTGCAGTACGATCCGGTCTGCCGTCAGCAATCGCGCTGCCTCTGCCGCGCCGTCACGTGCCATGTCGAGGCCGTCGGGAAAAGCCGCCTGCATGTCGATCACCTCGACGCCGGGTATCGTCGTGGCGGCCTTTGCCAAGGCGGCATTGGCGCGGGACTGGGTAAGATCCGGATGGAAAACCAGTATGAGCGTGCGTGTCATCGTCATCTCCTGCGTTGCGATACAGGCACGATGAGGGAACCAAACAAATCACTCCAATCGATTAAAGATCTATACTATTATCCATCTCATGAATTTACGTGGTCTCGACCTCAACCTTCTGGTCATTCTAGACGCACTCCTGGAAGAGGCGCATGTCAGCCGGGCGGCCGACCGGTTGAACCTGTCGCAACCTGCGGCGTCCGCCGCCTTGCAGCGTTGTCGCCACCTGTTCCGGGATGAGCTGCTGGAACGGGGGCGTGGCAACATGCGGCTGACACCCAGGGCGGAGGCGTTGCGTGCGCCGTTGAAATCCCTGCTCGCGGGGATTGGCGATCTGGTCGATCCGGCAGAGCCATCTCTTGCCGATCTGCATCAGACGCTTCGCATCTCGATGGCCGATTACCCGGCGGTTCTGGTCACCGGTCCGCTGCAACGCGCATTGCAAGTCTCTGCTCCCGGGATCGATCTGATCATCCAGCCATGGCATGGTGCGGAGGCAGCGGCATCTGCGCTGATCGCCGGAACAACCGACATTGCTGTTTCGGTGCTGTCTGGCGCGCATGAAGAGATAAACCAGCAGGAGTTGTTGGTCGAACACTATGTCATTGCTGTCCGCGTCGGTCATCCTTCGATCGAGAATTTCGACTTGGACCGCTGGCTTGCGTTTCCACATATTCTCGTGTCCGGAAAAGGCGAGGCGCGTAGCCCGCTTGATACGGAACTCGCTCGGACTGGCCACTCTCGGCGGATCGGGATGGTGCTGCCGAATTTCGTCCTGGTGCCGCCGCTTTTGCACGGGTCAGACATGATCGCGATGCTGCCGTCGCGCATCGTTGCAGACCTGCCGGGCCTGGTCAGCCTGCCGGTGCCGATCGCCGTCGCGGGCTTTCCGCTGCATCTGGGCTGGCATCGCCGCAGGACAAAGGACAAGGGACTGCGGCACGTGGCGGATCTGTTGTCGCATCTGCTGAAATAGGTGTGGCTGCTGCCCGGCTTTCCGACTGTGAAACGGGACGCAGCAGCGCCCCCGATACCACCTGCATCAGGTAAGAGTCGGCCCGCGGCAGCAAGTGCGGTGGAGCATCCACCGTGATTACGGGATCAGTGACGTGCAGCCACCAGTTCGGCGCAGCGCGCGATGGCGTATCCTTATCCCGCGATCCCAAAGCCTTCGATCTTGGCCGTTGCCGCTTTCGAGACATAGGACAGGTGTCGGAACTCGTCGCGCCGGAACAACGGCGAGATGTGACATTCGAAGATCGGGCCGTCGAAGATGAGCAACGCGTCGAGGATCGCGATGGACGTGGAGGTGAACCCGGCCGGGTTGATGACGATGCCGGCCACCGTCTGGCAGGCCTGCTGGATCCACCCAATGATCTCGGACTCGCTGTCGCTTTGCCGAAAGTCGATGCCAACTCCGGCACCCTGCCCCGCCGCACGGCATAGGGTCTCCACGTCAGCGAGGGTGTCGTAGCCATAGGCCTCGGGCTGGCGGACGCCGAGCATGTTGAGGTTCGGACCGTTGATGATCCGCATCACCGGCGGAACAGATGTCTGGGTTGAAGCGGTCGGATCGGACACGGGGCTCTCCTTGATAGGGTGGCCGTCGCGGCCGTGACGGTCAGTTGGCGTAACCGTAAAGCCGCGGCAGCCACAGGACGATGTCAGGCACGTAGTTTATGATCCCCAGATCGAAGATCATGATGCCGACGAACGGCAACAGGTGGCGCACGGTCTGTCTCTCGTGCCGAGACGGACTGGCCCCAGAGGATGATCCAGATCCAGGCCATGACGCAGATCTCGACCGTCCAGCCGACGGGCCGGTCAAGGACGTAGCGCATGACTTCGACATCAGCAATATCGTACGTCAATTAAAAGATCAGCATACATTACCGCTTAGCCGAGCATCATCAGCGACCACAATGACAGGCCCGCTAGTGCGGCGATCGGCTTGTCCTGTCGTAATCGTTCAGGGAATGCGGCCGGTCGACAGGATGTGTTCCACGCCGCTGCGCACATGCCGTTCCAGCAAGACGACTGCACCGTCGGCGTCCCGCTCCACACCAGGTCGCGCAACTGCTGATGTTCGTCCGCCGCCGGCTTGCCGCGAAAATCCAGCACCAGGATGTGATAACGCTGGAACCGGTCGAAGACCGAGGAATGGACCTCCGTCACAGCGGGCGATTCGCAGGCCGAAATCACGGCGTGGTGGAATCCCCAGTCCTGACGGACCCATTGTTCGACCATACTCGCGTCGCCGCCGATCAGGTTCTTTTCGACCTGCGACAACTTGTAGTGCGCCGAGACGACATTGCCTCGCCAGTCCAGATCACCCTCCGCAAGCGAGCGCCGGATCGCGTGGGTTTCCAACAGGATCCGGAGGTCGGCGATGTCACGCAGCCCGTCCTGGCTGACCGGTGCCACCTCGAACCCGCGCTGACCCTCGGCAGTGACGAGATTTTCCACGGTCAGCCGGTTCAGAATCTCGCGCAACGTCGAGACGCTGACAGCTCAACCGGGAACGCTTGTGTGATCGCGATTTCGACGCCGAAGCCGCCCGCCATGATCTGGACCTGAATGCGGGACTGGCGGCGGGCAATGCACGGCAGTATCGCGTAGGCACGGTCAGCCGTTGGGCAGGCACGCCGATGTCACGACCACGGGAAGCAGGGTCCAAACGGTCGCCACCAGTGCCGCGACGGCCAGGATGAGGCTGACCTGGCGCACGAAGGCCGACGGCGACGCATAGCGCTGCGACCGCAGCCCGACCAGAAGTGCCGTCTGGATCGAACCGGCCAGAAGCCATGCGAACAGCAGGGCCGTGCGCCCGATCGCAAATCCGTCCGTCTCGGGCCATCGATCCGAACAGATCAACCCTTGCAGACCATAAATCGCGCTGAAACTTGCCAGCCAGACCGTCAAGGGAAGCGAAAGGCGCAAGATATCGGTCAAGGCAGCAGCCCCGGCAGATACACCGCCCCCAGCCCAAGAAGCGACGTCAAGGACGCGTAGTCGACCCAAAGTTGCGTGATCCGAACCTCTCCCAGACGGCGCGGCGACAAGTAGCCGCCGACCATCCGCGCCACCAGAAAGGCCGTCATCGCGATGGTCAGACCGACGTGGAAAAGAAGATAGCCCGCGATGACCCACAGCGTGGCGTCATAGGCATGGCTGTCCGGCGGCTGTGTGCGCAAGAAGATCAGGCCCGCATTGATCGCCAGGGCCGCAAGGCCTGTCACGGCGACGATCAGGCCCGACCAGATTTCGCGCCCGCGACGCAGCCGCGTCTGGGACAGGCGCATGCCGATGGGTGCCAGGATGGCCCCTGCAATGGCAAGTGCCGCCATTGGCAGGTCGGGACGCAAGGTGGCAGGCGGCGGCCAGTCCGGTGCGACGGTCCACAGGAACGCAAAGCCGAACAGCAAGGAGCCGAATAGCGTCGCATCGGCCACCAGCAGGAACATCGTCCCCCACCACCCGGGCGGATCGGACACTTCGCTCGCGGGATGAAGAGCCACGCCACGCCCGACGTCCACCCGCCCCTCGTCATGGGTTTGGCCCAGGCCCCAGACCCACCATACGACCAGCGCCGCCACGCCAAGGCCGGCCAGCGGCACAAGCCAGTAAAGCTTCAGCAGCATACCCAGAAAGATGCCGCTGGTGACGAAGGCCATGATGATCGGCAAGGCCGTGTTGGTCGGATAGATGACCAGATAGTCCGGTTCCCCGCTGGCGATCCGCACGGTCAGCGTCTCGCGTCGGTTGCGGGACGGATCGCCCAGATAGCCCTCTCCTCGCGCAATGCGCACCGGCAGGTCCGGGTCGTCATACAAGGGATCGCGGGCCTGAACCTGGGGTATGCTTGCAAAGTTGTAGGCCGGCGGCGGCGTGGGCATGGCCCATTCCAGCGTGCCCGCCCCCCAGGGATCGCGCGATCCGTGGACCGCGACTGCGGCGTTGATGACCACATCGATCAGAACCAGCGCAAAGCCGATGGCCATCACGAAACCGCCGATGGACGAGATCAGATTGATCGCCTCCCACCCCTGCCCAGAGTCATAGGTGTCGATGCGCCGCCGCATCCCCAGCAGTCCGACCCAATGGACCGCCATGAACGTGACGTGAAACCCGACAGCGATCAGCCAGAAGGCTGTCTCGCCCAGCTTGAAGAACCGTTTGCGGCCAGTGACCTGCGGCATCCAGTAATAGAGGGCAGCCAGCATGGGAAAGACAAAGCCGCCGACCAGAACGTAATGCAGATGCGCCACGATGAAATGAGTGTCGTGCACCTGCCAATCGAACGGCACCACGGCCACCATCACGCCCGTCAGTCCGCCGATGACGAAGGTGACGAAGAACCCCAGAATCCACATCATCGGCAAATGCAATTGCGGCGTTCCCCGCCACAGCGTGCCAAGCCATGCGAATATCTGGATCGAGGTCGGGACCGCCACCAGCGTGGAGGCCGCCGAGAAGAAGGCAAGACCCATGTGCGGGATGCCCGTCGTGAACATGTGGTGAACCCAGATGCCAAAGCTGAGCACGGCCAGCGAAATGGTCGCGGCGACCACCCAGCCGTAGCCCAGCAGCGTCGTGCGGGCCATGACCGGCAGAATCGTGGACACGGCCCCGGCGGCGGGCAGGAAGATAATATAGACCTCTGGATGGCCGAACAGCCAGAACAGGTGCTGCCACAACAGGCTGTCGCCGCCGTTGTCGACCTGAAAGAACGGCATGTCGAAGGCACGTTCCAGTTCCAGCAGGAGTGAGCCGAGGATCAGCGGCGGGAACGCCGTCAGGATCATGACGGCGACGACAAACGCATACCACGCAAAGATCGGCATCTTGTCCAGCGACATGCCCGGCGCACGGTATTTCAGAATCGTGACCGTGATCTCGACCGCCGCGCAGATGGCTGAAATCTCGACGAAAGTGATCCCCAGCAGCCAGAAATCCGTATTGATCCCCGGACTGCCGATGGTCGAGGACAGCGGCGGATACATGAACCACCCCGAAGCGGGGGCGATCCCGGCGATCAGTGCGAAGATCAGGATCGCGCTGCCGAAGACATAGCACCAGAAGCCGTAGGCAGTCAGCCGTGGAAAGGCCAAGTCGCGGCTCCCCAGCATTTTCGGCAGCAGATAGACTGCAAGCCCTTCGAACAGGGGGATCGCGAACAGGAACATCATGATGGTCCCGTGCATCGTGAAGACCTGATTGTAGATCTCGGACCCCAGGAACGCCGATCTGGGGCTGGCAAGCTGTGCCCGTATCAGCATCGCAAGCAGCCCGGCGATCACGAAGAACAGGACGGCCATCGCCATGAACATCCGCCCCAGATCCGTGTGGTTGACGGTCGTGAACCAGCCTTTCCAACCCGGGTCCGAGGCCCAGATGCGCGTGAACGCGCGATGGCGGCGCAGCGCGTTCATGGCGCACCGTCCGACAGAAAGGAGGCCCAGCCCGGTGCATCGTGGGCCACGACGGCAAAGTCGTGCCTGCGGTATCCGGTGCCATTGAACTCGGCACTGACCCCGGCATATTGTCCGGGCGCATCAGCCTCGATCCGCAGGACGTTGACGTGGCCCGGAACAGCATCCAGCTTGCCGGCAAGGCGCGGTACCCAGAAGCTGTGGATCACATCTACGCTGGTGATGTGAACGTCAACCGGCCGACCTGCGGGAATGTGCAGCACGCCATCGGTCACCAGTCCGGGCAGCGCATCATACCGAAAGCGCCAGTCCCATTGGCGGCCTTCGGCGGCCACGGCCACGACTTGAGGGTCGGGTCGCGGCAGAAGCCGCTCTCCGACGATCAGGCCATAGGCCAGCAGCGAGCCAAGGACGGCCAGCGGAAATCCAAGACCCAGTCCGTAGATCCAGAGCCTATGGTCCCTGTCGTCGTCCTGCGGTCCGTCATGAGTCGTGCGGGGCCGGAACGAAAGCACCAGAATGGTCATCACCAGCGCAAAGATTGCCGTGGCCCCCGCCAGCATCACCCACCACAGTGTGGCGATCACCTGGGCCGCCGGACCCGCCGGATGGACCGTGGACAATGTCTCCTCGCAACCTGACAGCAGGAAAAGCGTTGTCCCTGCAAAGTACAATCGTAGGAGCCGGCCGTGACGACAGAGAACCGCGTAGAGTCGAGGCAAGACCCGCTGACCGATCCCATCTCGGAAAGGGGAGGATACGACGAGACGGAAACCAAGGTCGGCTTCTGGGGTCACCCGCTGCACGCCATGACGGTGGCCTTCCCGGTCGCGCTGACCTTCTGCGCTTTCGGGGCGGACGCGTTGTACTGGTGGTCGGGCGACGTGTTCTGGGCGCGGGCCAGCATCTGGGCCGCCGGAACCGCATTTCTGTTCGGGCTTGCCGCGGCCGCCACCGGCACGGCAGAGTTGCTGCTGGTGTCGGGCATCCGCGTCCGCGCGGCCGCATGGACCCATGCCGTCATCGCCGTCCTGCTGCTGTCCCTGCTGGGGGCGAACTGGGGCTATCGTCTGTATGGATACGAAACGGCTGTCCTGCCCTACGGCATTCTGTTGTCGGGCTTCAACGTGCTCGTTGTGTCGGCGACGGGTTGGCATGGGGGCAAGCTCGTTTTCGATTATCGTCTGGGGACGTCGAAGGGCAGTTGACTGTCCCTCGGCTCCAGCAGCCAGTTTGGCAACGGAATCACCCCTAGGTCGGGCTTGGCCAGCACCAGGGTCAGGATGGCCAGCACCGGCACCATCAGCAACGTCAATGGCAGTCGGGGACTTGGGGTGGTGTGGGGGCCTTCCGTCTCGACCACGGCGGCCAGCACGTAGCTGATCCAGGCATGAAAGGCGACCAGCAGGGCCACGAAGACCAGTTTGGCGAACATCCAGGTCACGAACACCTCGCGCACAAAGATCAACAATGTGCCGGACGCGATAGCAATGATCGCGGCAGGTGTAATCACGAAGGTATAACCATAGTGCGTGGCCCGGCGGATGCGATCGTAGTCGGCCTGTCCAATGGCTGGATCATGCCGCGCCAGCATCAGCGGCAACGCGAACAGACCGGCGACCCACAGCGCCAGCATCATGATGTGCAAGACCTTGAGATGCGCGACGACCGGTTCCAACCAACCGATCATGCGCGGACCTGCTGCATTGTCCGCCATTCCCGTCGGGCGATCATCGCACCGAACAGGACGTACGGCAGGCTGGCCGGAACCCACATGATCAATCCACCAAGCTGCTGATCGGCCAGCGGAGCCATGCCCCATGCCAACGGTGCCATGGCATGGATCGCGTAAAGCTGCGTGGGCGCGAAGGTCAGCAAGGCACCCAGAAGCGCCATTTGCATGTAAGCGCCAAGGATCAGCAGAACGGCCGTCCCGCCACCCTGGTGCGGATGGAGTGCCGCCCGCCAGAACGCGACGGCCGACAGCAGCAAGGACGCCTGCATGGCCCAGTAGACCGCGACATGAGACATTGCCAGATCATAGGCGGGCGGCAGATGCCACGCCCACAGTACGACGGCCGAGGCCAGAAAGGGAATCGTGCCGGACCGCGGCGCGCGACTCGGCCAAGCCATCGCCAGCAAGGGTGCGGCCACCGCGACCAGCAGGACGTGATGCACGACCCGCGCCGAGAACAGCGCGGCAGACAGTGCGCAAAGTGGCGAGACGAAAACCACGACCAGCGCCAGAACCGACAAGGCCCCAGATCGCGATCGGCCCACCATCAGCGCCAGAAGAAGCAGCACCGCGATCAGCACGGGATCGAGGTTCCAGCGCATCCATATCCCGTCTGGATCGGATGCCGGACCGCAGTAGATCCGATTCCAACCCTGCTGCATCACGGTCCGGAAACAGGCGCGCCGCCCTGTCCCTCCGAACTTTCCTTCGACGCGCGCAGCGCGGTTCCAATGCTTTCGGCCATATGTGTGTCCCGGGACATACAGTCATTCCATCGTTCCGACCCGAGTATCGCGCGGATCAGAGAGGTGACGCGCGGCGGGCCTTTGGTCCGAACAGCCCCGACGCCAGTTTGTTCCTGCAAAATGTCTCGGCCTTGGTCCCGTCCGAGCGTCGCTGTCGTCCTGCCCGGTTGCCAGACCCAAGTGAGCGACGGAAAATCAGGAACATTTTCTCGCGCTATCGTGTTCCGGTCACAAGTTGGGAGAAATGGCCATGATCGAAAACCGTCAGTCGTCACACGCATCCAGGCCGGCACGGTGGTGGACCATGTTCGTCGCTGCGGTGCTGATGATTTTTGGACTTCCGCTGGTAGCCGGGGGTGCCTGGCTCATGTCTCTCGGTGGGTCATGGTATTACCTTCCTGCAGGCACCGGTCTGATTTTGACCGCATGGTTCCTGTTCCGGCAAGAGCGTCTGGCGGTCTGGATTTACCTGATCACATTCGCCGGCACCGTCATCTGGGCCTTGTGGGAAGCGGGACTTGACCCTTGGGCGCAAGTGCCAAGGCTAGTCGCGCCGACTGTCGTTCTTGTCCTTGTGCTGACCACCCTGCCCGCCCTGCGCAGATCGGCGCGGCGTGTCGGCCCGGCTGCAACCGTCAGTGTACTGGTCGGGGCCACCGGGCTTGTCGGGTTCGCAAGTCAAGCCGTATCACCGGCCGCGGCGCAGGACGGACGTGTGACCACTGATGAACAGGACTCAGACAGCGGTTCCGACGCTCCCTTGGTCCAGAATGATGATACGGGCACCCCGCCCCCGGCAGGCGACCAAGGCGTGGTCGATGCCGATACGCCTGCGGCCGAGCTGCCGGTCGAACCCGCAACAGCGGAGGGCGACCCCCAGGTCGACGCAGTTCAGTCTTACAATGTTCTCGAAGCAGGGGTCGACTGGCCCGCCTACGGCGGAACCCACCATGCCATGCGCTATTCGCCCCTGACGCAGATCACGAAAGAGAACGTCGGCCAGCTCGAGCAGATCTGGGAATTTCGCACCGGCGACCTGCCGGAAGATGATGAACCATTCGGCAACCAGAACACGCCCGTCAAGGTGGGCGATCGCCTGTACCTGTGCTCGGCCATGAACAAGATCACGGCGCTCGATGCCGCGACCGGTGCCGAATACTGGACGCACGATCCCGAGACGCCATCCGATGCGATCGGCTACAACGCCTCGTGTCGCGGCCTCGTCTATTTCGAGGACCCTACCGCTGAGCGGACTGAAATCTGTGCCACACGGGTCGTCAACCTGACACATGACGCACGCATGATCGCTCTCGACACAGAGACTGGTCAGCTTTGCCCCGATTTCGGGCAGAGTGGCGTCGTCGACCTCATGGAAGGCATTGGCGACTCTGCCCCCGGTTTCTACGCGCCGACATCGCCGCCAACCCTGGTGCGCGACGTTCTGGTCGTGGGCAGTCAGGTCAGCGACGGCCAGACGCGAGAGGCACCTTCCGGGGTGATCCGAGGCTACAATGTCGTAAGCGGCGAACTCGACTGGGCCTGGGACATGGGGCGGCCCGGGGAAACGGGCCTTCCGCCGGAAGGCGAAATCTATACGCCAGGCACGCCGAACATGTGGACCATCGCCTCGGGCGACAGCGAACTGGGGCTCGTCTATATGCCGATGGGCAACTCTGCTGTCGATTACTGGGGTGGCGATCGCTCGGACGCAGAAAACGAATATTCGACCGCGATCGTGGCGCTGGACGTGGAAACGGGCGAGGTCGCCTGGCATTACCAGACGGTGCACTATGACGTCTGGGACTACGATCTGGGCGGACAAGGCACGTTGGTGGATTTCCCCACGGCCGACGGCCCGGTCCCTGCCATCATCATGCCGTCCAAGCAGGCCCAATTCTATATCCTCAACCGCGAGACGGGGGAGCTGCTTGTGGACGTCGAAGAACGACTTGCACCGCAGGGCGGCGTCGAGCCGGAGCGCCTGTCACCGACGCAACCCTATGTGACCGATTTCCCGAACCTCATCAAACCCACGCTCACCGAAGCCGACATGTGGGGGGCCACCCCGCTAGACCAGTTGTACTGTCGAATCCGGTTTCGCCAAGCGTCCTATGACGGTGTCTATACGCCTCCCACGGTGGACCGTCCCTGGATCCAATATCCCGGTTACAATGGGGGTGTCGACTGGGGGGGCGTAGCGATCGATCCCGAAAACAACATCATGATCAGCAATTACAACAACATGCCGAACTACAACCAGCTGGTGCCTCGCGAAGAAATCGAGGAAATGGGCATCCTGCCGATCACCGATCCGAACTACGATGCGGATGCTGGCGGCGGGTCTCATGGCTCGATCAGCCCACAGGCTCAAACGCCTTACGGAATTCGCGTCAACGCTGGTTGGAGAGTGCCGTTCACGGGTCTGCTCTGCTCGCAACCACCCTATGGTGGCATCGCGGCAATCGACCTGAACACACGTGAAGTCCTGTGGGACCGCCCGTTTGGGACGGCGCGCAAGAATGGCCCCTTCGGCATCCCGTCGATGCTCCCGATCGAAATCGGGACACCCAACAACGGCGGCGGCGTCGTGACGGCATCGGGTCTGTTCTTCATCGGTGCAGCGACGGATGACCTCTTTCGCGCCGTCGACGTGCAAACCGGAGACCGGCTTTGGGATGTCGCCCTTCCCGCAGGTGGTCAGGCGACCCCAATGACCTATGAAGCAGGCGGTCGTCAGATCGTCGTGATCAATGCCGGTGGCCATGACTTCATGGAAACCAAGATCGGCGACTACTTCATTGCCTATGCGTTGCCCGACGACAGCGCGGTGGATTCGCAATAGCGCAAGATGACGTGTGACCTGTCCTCCGTCCGACTTTCCTCCACCCGACTTTGCCGAGCTCGGGCGGTGCGGATCCGGGGCGGCGTTGTCCTTCAATCGCCTTTGGCAAAGTGAAAAACGGCCGTGACGATGAAAACGGCGGCGCGACAGTCGTTCGAACCTGCCGCCACCGCGTCGTCCGCAACGTGTCGGGCCAGCGGTTGCGGTTATCGCCCCAGGCGACCGGAACCGAGGCGGATGCTGCTTGATACGCCGGTGTGTCCAAGTGCGGGCCAGTGACAGAGACCCCCGGCTTACAGTTGCAGGAGTGGCGTCCCTTCCCGCCACCGCCCCTTGACCAACGCCCCGTGGCGTGTAGCGCCGGGAAACTGCTGGCACCAGTCGCGAAAGCGGTCGTTGGATACGATCCGAAGGCGCGACCGGGACGCATGGTCCAGAAGAAGCGGGTCGGCGGGACAGCCGCTATCGGCCACAGTCACGTTCTGTCCCGGCAAGCCGATCATCGCGCCCAGCGCCGCCGGGCCGAGGTAACGATCCGCCAGTTTGTAGCCTGCGTTCGCATCGAAATAGACGTGCGGCCGCTCACCCCTCTCAAGCAGGTTCTGCACCACGCGGGCGAGCACCTTTGCCGAGGGGTCGCCGTTCCAGTGCATGACGTTGGAGCCGTCGACCAAGATCGTCGGCCCAATGCGTGGCGGGACACGGCGCGGGACGACCCTGCCGGTCGGTCTGCGTCGCCGCAGCACAAGGAACATGATGTCCCAGACAACGCCCAGCGCCATTGCGGCCAGCACCAGCAAACCAAGACCGTGCAGGCCCTGCGGATCGGCACCGCCCAGCGCCAGCAGGACGAACAAGGCGGCCAGCGCCGCTGCAACGGGCATCACGGGGTCAGCCCTTGCCCTTCCAGGGAACCATGACCCGTTCCAGCCAGCGGATGCCAAGGTCGATGGTGAAACCGACGATCCCGATCACGATGACGCCCATCAGGACGATGTCGGTGTTCTGGAACTTGGAGGCCACCATGATCATCATGCCGACGCCGGTCTGCGCCGCCACCAATTCCGCCGCGACGACCGTGCCCCAGCAGACGCCCATCGCGACCCGCGCGCCGGTAAAGATTTCGGGCAGGGAGTTGGGGACGATGACGTGCCGCATGACCTGCCAGCGGGACGCGCCCAGCGAATAGGCGGCGTGGACCTTGGAAATCCGCACGCCTGACACGCCGGACCGCGCGGCAATCGCCATGATCCACAGTGCGGCAAGGAACAGCAGGATGATCTTGCCCGTCTCACCGATGCCCGCCCAGATGATGACCAGCGGGATCAGGGCCAGTGGGGGCACCGGGCGCATGAACTCGACGATGGGGTCGAACCAGCCCCGGAACCAGTCCGACAAGCCCATCGCATAGCCCAGCGGAATGCCCACCAGCGCACCCAGCAGGAATCCCACGATCACGCGAAACAGCGAATAACCCAGGTGTTCCCACAACGTGGCCCCGCGAAAGCCTTCGCGGGCGATAGTGACGGCTTGGCTCCAGACGGCCTCTGGCGGGGGCAACCAGATCGGCTCCATTTGCCAGCCAGAGGCAGGCGAGATGTTCAGCGTGCCCTTGGGCGTCATCGCGACCCGGCCAAAGCCGGTGCGGACACTTTCGCCCGGCGCGATGGGGGTGCCATCGACGGCCGTGATCTCTGCCCCCGCCTCGCGCGTGACCGCGTCGTTGTCCGCGACCCGCAGCAGAGCGCTGCGGAACATGCCAATCGCGATGGAATCGTTGACCGCGGCACCTTCGCCGGGATCGACGGTGGGATCGTCGGTGCTGACGTCCGGCGGATGCACCAAGACCGTCACCTTCGCGTCGTCCGTCGCGCCGTCAGGCAGGGTAAGAGTATAGTCGAAGGTCGCCGTGCCTTCGAACGGACCCGGCATGTGCAGGAAACCGGGCAGCAGTTTCGACCCGGTGAAGGCCCCCCAGAACACGAAGATCAGGACGATGCTGATGACGGATGCGACAGAATTGGACACCACCGCGGATTCGTCGCCGAAGGTCACGGTCTTCAGACTGCCGTAGTCGTGACGCAGTCGTAGCAGACGACGCACGCCGGACCAGACGACCATCAGCATCAAAATCAGGGCGAGGTAGGCAAGGATGTAGGGCAAGGCCGTGCCGACAGCGGCCAGCACCGTCAGAACCTCGCCCCAAAGGGCGGCAATCACGGACATCAGACGGACTCCCCTGTGCTGCCCATGATCTCTTCCTCCATGTTCCAGATCATCGAGAGGATCTCCTCTCGGGTCTGGGCAAAGCGGGGGTCCTTCTTGACCTCGCGCAGGTCGCGGCCCACCCCCATGTCGGCAAAGGGCAGGTTGTATTCCTTGTGGATGCGCCCCGGACGCGGCGCCATGACGATCAGACGCTCACCCAGCAGCAGCGCTTCCTCGACCGAATGGGTGATCAGGATGATGGTCTTGCCCGTCTCTTTCCACAGCTTCAGGACAAGGCCCTGCATCTTTTCCCGCGTCAGCGCGTCCAGCGCGCCTAGCGGTTCGTCCATCAGGATCACGTCGGGTTCATTTGCAAGGCAGCGGGCCAGCGCCACGCGCTGCTGCATGCCTCCCGACAGTTCGTAAACCGCCTTGTCCTTGAAATCCCGCAGACCCACGATGTCGAGAAGGTGATCGACGATCTCCTTCTTAGGTGCGGCCTTCATCCTCTTCATGCGCGGTCCGAAGCCCACGTTTTCGCGCACGTCCATCCATTCGAACAGCGCGCCCTGCTGGAACACCATGCCCCGGTCCGCACCCGGCCCGGTGACGCGCTTGTCGTTCAGGGTGATCTTGCCCTCGGTCGGGGCAAGGAACCCGGCGACGATATTCAGCAAGGTGGTCTTGCCGCACCCGGACGGGCCGAGGACGCTCAGCAACTCTCCCGGTCTAAGGTCGATTGTCACGTCCTTCAGCGCCTGGACGGCACCACCCTGCGGCAGATCGAACCGCATGGACAGGTTTTCGATGTGCAGACCGGTCAAGTCAGCCCCTTTCTTGAAAAAGGCGCGCGGAGTCACCCGCGCGCCGTCTTGGGTTCAAAGGCCCTGAGCAGCTTCCAGCGGACCGGTGTTCACGGCGGCCTCGTAGCCGTCAAGCGCGGACGGGATCGACCCCGCCTCGACAAAGACCTGCGCCACGCCCTTCATGAATTCGGCAGCATTGCCGCCCAGCCACTTCTCGCTCAACTGATCCTCGATGCTGGGAAAGGTGAAGGTCGACATGAACTCCCGCACCGCCGCTTCGTCCATGCCAGAATCCTGCGCGATCACGGGGACCATCTCATCGACCATGGCACCCGAGTTCCAGTCGGCGTTGGCCTTGGCCGTGACAGCCAGGAATTGCGCCACGACATCGGGGTTTTCCGCGACGAAAGCGGCAGGGGCGGATGTCACGTCGAACACCAGAATACCCAGCTCTTCCTTTTCGGCCCCGGTCAGCAGGACGTTGCCGTACTCCATCGCCGTGCGCAGCGATCCGCCGTAGCCGCACATCATGTCCACCGACCCTTGCGCCAGTGCCGCGGCGCCTTCGGGCGGGGCCATGTCGACGACCTCGAGGCTGGCAAGGTCCACGCCGAAGTGGTCCATCTGCTTGAGGAAACCGTAGTGCGCCGCGGTGCCCAGCGGCACGGCGACCTTCTTGCCGGCCAATTCGCCCGCGCTGTCCTTGTCGATCTCCAATGCGCTGGCGACGACGCAGTTGTCGTTGTCCGCATAGCTGACCGCGACGTCAAGCACCTGAAGGTCCTGCCCGGCGCTCGCGGCGATGACGAAGGGCGGGACGCCCTGGCTGACGCTGATCTGCACGTCGCCCGATGCCATCGCAGCGGACATCGCCGTGCCGGTGTCGAAGCTGACCCAGTTCACCTTCATGCCCAGCGCCTCGTCGTAGGTGCCCTGCACCTTGGCGTATTCGAACGGCATCGGCCATTCGAGGAAGTAGCCCACGGTCAGTTCTCCGTGCGCCTCGGCCATCGCCTGACCACCGGCCAGCAGGGCCAGCGCGCCTGTGGCCCCCATCATCATCGTCCTGATCTTCATGCGTTGTCTCCCGGTTGAAAGCGCCTTTGTGGGGCATGGTCAGCGCAGGTTTATTCCCGCGTCACGGAATGCAGCTAATCACAGCCCACCCCACTCTGACCAGAGCCCAGGTCCGGCCCCCTGTCCATGTCGTTTCCGGCCGCGCAGCGGTCGCGGTCAATGCCGCAAAATCGTGCAGGCGGATGCAGTCTCTTGCCAAATGCGGAAGGCATGGCCAAGACTGAACACCGCAACCCCCGCCGCTTCAACCCCGGATCACACCCATGAACCAGCACGCCCTGTCGAACGATCCCGCCGCCGTCATCGCCGCCGACCGCGCCCATGTCTGGCACCACCTGATCCAGCACAAACCGTTCGAGACGATCGACCCCCGCATCATCGTGGAAGGCCGCGGCCTGCGCGTCTGGGACATCAAGGGCAAGGAACACGTCGACGCCGTGTCAGGGGCGGTCTGGACCGTGAACGTGGGCTACGGGCGCAAGCGGATCGCCGATGCGGTGGCGGCACAACTGACGAAGATGTGTTTCTTCGCCGGGGCGTCCGGCACCATTCCCGGTGCGCAGTTCGCGGAGATGCTGGTGGCCAAGATGCCGGGCCTCGACCGCGTCTACTATGCCAATTCGGGGTCCGAGGCGAACGAGAAGGCGTTCAAGATGGTGCGCCAGATCGCGCACAAGCATCACGGCGGGCGCAAGCACAAGATCCTGTTCCGCGAACGCGACTACCACGGCACGACGATCGCCAACCTGTCCGCCGGTGGCCAGCAGGAACGCAACGCGCAGTACGGTCCCTATACGCCCGGCTTCGTGCAGGTGCCGCACTGCCTGGAATACCGCCGTCAGGACGGGCTGACCGACGCCGACTATGGCATCCGCGCCGCCGAGGCGATCGAGGAGGTGATCCTGCGCGAAGGCCCCGACACCGTGGGCGCACTGTGCCTCGAACCCATCACGGCCGGCGGCGGCATCGTCACCCCGCCCAAGGGCTACTGGGACCGCGTGCAGGAGATCTGCCGCAAATACGATATCCTGCTGCATATCGACGAGGTCGTCTGCGGCCTTGGCCGCACCGGCACCTGGTTCGGCTACCAGCACTACGGTGTGCAGCCTGATATCGTGACGATGGCCAAAGGCGTCGCCTCGGGCTATGCCGCGATCTCCTGCTGCGTGACGACCGATGCGGTGTTCGAGCAGTTCAAGGACGACACCGATCCGATGTCCTACTTCCGCGACATCTCGACCTTCGGCGGCTGCACCGCAGGCCCGACCGCCGCGATCGAGAACATGGCCATCATCGAAGAGGAGGACCTGCTGGGCAACTCTGCCGCGATGGGCATCCATCTGAAGAACAATCTGTACGCCCTGATGGACAAGCACGCCGTCATCGGCGACGTGCGCGGTCAGGGTCTGTTCTGTGGCGCGGAACTTGTCACCGACCGCGCCACGAAAGACCCCTTGAACGAAAAGCAGGTGGGTGCCATCGTCGCCGACTGCATGGCGCAGGGCGTGATCATCGGTGCGACCAACCGGTCCGTTCCGGGCTTCAACAACACCCTGCTGTTCGCGCCCGCCCTGATTGCCACGACGGACGACATCGACCAGATCACCGACGCCGTCGACCGCGCCCTGACCCGCGTTCTGGGTTGACGCCCCACATTCATCTGGCCCGATAAACTCCGGGGTTTGGGGCAGCGCCCCAAGCCGATTTTTCGGCGAAGAATCGGAAAAGCCTGCCGCCACGCCCCTCGCCCAAGGATCAAGCCCATGAAAATGACCACCGAAGAGGCCTTTGTCAAAACCCTGCAAATGCACGGGATCGATCAGGCCTTCGGGATCATCGGGTCAGCGATGATGCCGATTTCCGACATCTTCCCCGATGCCGGAATCACCTTCTGGGACTGCGCCTACGAAGGCTCTGCAGGGATGATGGCCGACGGCTATACCCGTGCCACGGGCCGCATGTCGATGATGATTGCGCAGAACGGACCGGGCATCACCAACTTCGTCACCGCAGTGAAGACCGCCTACTGGAACCACACGCCGCTGCTGCTGGTCACCCCGCAGGCCGCCAACAAGACCATCGGTCAAGGCGGTTTTCAGGAAGTCGAGCAGATGAAGCTGTTCGCCGACATGGTCGCCTATCAAGAAGAGGTCCGCGATCCCTCGCGCATTGCGGAAACCCTGAACCGCGTCATCATGGCGGCCAAGCGCGCCTCTGCCCCCGCCCAGATCAACGTCCCGCGCGATTTCTGGACGCAGGTCATCGACGTCGACCTGCCGCAGATCGTCGCGTTCGAGCGTCCGTCCGGCGGCACGGACGCCATCGCACGCGCCGCCGACCTTCTGAGCCGGGCGAGATTCCCGGTGATCCTCAACGGTGCCGGCGTCGTGCTGTCCGACGGCGGCATCGCCGCGTCGATACGGCTTGCCGAACGCCTCGATGCGCCGGTCTGCGTGGGCTACCAGCACAACGACGCCTTCCCCGGATCGCACCCCCTTTTCGCCGGGCCGCTGGGCTACAACGGCTCCAAGGCCGCGATGGAGTTGATCGCAAAAGCCGATGTGGTGCTGGCGCTCGGGACCCGTCTCAACCCCTTCAGCACCCTCCCCGGCTATGGCATCGACTACTGGCCGAAGGATGCGGCAATCATCCAGGTCGACCTGAATCCCGACCGCATCGGCCTGACGAAGAAGGTCAGCGTCGGCATCGTCGGCGACGCCGCGATCGTGGCCGACCGCATCCGTGACGCGCTGACCCACACCGCAGGCGATGAGGGACGGCAGGACCGAAGAGCGTTGATCGGCGACACCAAGTCCCGCTGGGCGCAGCAACTGTCCAGCATGGATCACGAGGACGACGACGAGGGCACCACCTGGAATGCACGCGCCCGCGCGGACAAGCCCGACTGGATGTCTCCCCGCATGGCCTGGCGCGCGATCCAGTCCGCCCTGCCGCGCGATGCGATCATCTCGTCCGACATCGGCAACAACTGTGCCATCGGCAATGCCTACCCCAGCTTCGAGGCGGGTCGCAAATACTTGGCCCCCGGCCTGTTCGGGCCCTGCGGCTATGGCCTGCCGTCCATCGTCGGGGCCAAGATCGGCTGCCCGGATGTGCCTGTCGTGGGCTTTGCCGGCGACGGTGCCTTCGGCATCGCCTGCAACGAACTGACGGCCATCGGACGCAGCGAATGGCCCGCGATCACCATGATCGTCTTTCGCAACTACCAGTGGGGCGCGGAAAAGCGCAACTCGACCCTGTGGTTCGACGACAACTTCGTCGGCACCGAACTGGACGAAGGTGTCAGCTACGCCGCCATCGCACAGGCCTGCGGCCTTCAGGGCGTGCAGGCCAAGGGCATGGATGCGCTGACGCAACTTCTGAATACCGCGATCGCGGACCAGATGCAGCACGGCAAGACCACCTTGATCGAGGTCCTGCTGAACCAGGAACTGGGCGAACCGTTCCGCCGGGACGCGATGAAAAAGCCCGTGCGCGTGGCCGGCATCAGCAAGGCGGACATGGCAACAGCCCAGGTCTGATGCCCTTCGACCTGCCCCCTGGCACGGTGACCCTGCTGGCTGCTGCCCTGCTGGTGGCGGCGCTGGTCAGGGGCTACGCCGGCTTCGGATTTTCGGCGATCTTCATCGCCTTCGCGGCGCTGGTGACCGATCCGGTGCCGCTGATCCCGGTCGTGTTTTTGGCGGAACTGGCGATGACGGCTTTGCAGGCCCGCGGCCTCCGGGGCCACGTCGACTGGCCCCGCGTCCGTGCCCTTTTGCTGGGGGCCGCGATTGCGCTGCCGTTCGCGGTCTTTGCTTTACTCAGCCTTCCCGTCGACGGCGTACGGCTGTTGGTGTCGATCATCGTCGGCGGCCTGGCGCTGGTCATGCTGTCGGGATGGACCCTGCAGCGCAGGCTGGGCCAAGGGGGCCACGTCGCCATAGGCCTTGCGGCCGGTGCCGCCAATGCGGTGGGCGTCGGCGGTCTTCCCGTCGCGACGTGCCTGGCCGCACAGCCCATGCCCGCCGCCACATTCAGAGCCACGATGATCGTCTTTCTGACCGGCGTCGATCTGATGACCCTGCCGTTGATGGCCTGGGGCGGTGCCGTGACCACCGACACCTTCATCGCGGCGGCCTTGGCAAGTCCTCTGCTGGCCGCCGGAATCCTGCTGGGCAACCGGCGCTTCGCCGCAGCGCCGCCCGCAGCGTTCCGCCGCTTTGCCGTGGGACTGCTGCTTGTCCTCGCGGGTCTGGGCCTGATCAGGTCGCTGGCATGAGCATCCTTGTCCTCAACGCCGGATCGTCTTCCGTCAAATCGGCGCTGTTTGACAGCGATCTTGCGCCGATCGATAGCCTGACCCTGTCCGAGGTCGCGGATCACCAGGACGCCGTCGCCACGATCCTCGACCACTATGCGGCCCACAGGCTGACCGCCGCAGCGCATCGCGTCGTGCATGGCGGCGTGGCGCTGACAATCCCGACCCGGATCACACCAAAGGTCCGCGCCCAGATTGCGGCATTGATCCCGCTCGCCCCGCTGCACAACCCGGCGGCCCTCGCGGGGATCGATGCCGTGACGGCCTTGGCACCCGATCTGCCGCAGGTCGCGTGTTTCGACACCGGCTTTCATGCGACCAACCCGCGCGTGGCCACCGCCTATGCGATCCCCGATACACCCGGCATCCGGCGCTACGGCTTTCACGGAATCAGTTACGCCGACCTTGTCGGTCGTCTTGACCCGCAGCCGCATCGTCTGCTCGCCCTGCACCTTGGCAACGGGGCGTCGCTCTGCGCAATCAGGTCCGGACATTCGGTCGCCACGACGATGGGCTACTCGCCGCTCGACGGGCTGACGATGGGCACACGCTCCGGCACCATCGACCCCGCAGCCGTCCTCGCGCTCGCGCGCCTGCACGGTATCGACGGCGCAGAAACCTTGCTGAACCGCAAAAGCGGGCTGCTGGCCTTGGGCGGAGCATCGGACATGCGCACGCTGTCCCGGGCGCAGACCAAGGACGCCCGCTTTGCCATCGGTCATTTCACCTACTGGGCGGTGCGCCACGCCGGCAGCATGATCGCCGCGATGGGCGGGATTGATGCACTGGCCTTCACCGGCGGCATCGGAGAGAATGACCCGAACATCCGCGCCGCCATCATGGAGGGGCTGGCCTTTACCGGGCTGGTCACGGACGCGGACGCAAACGTCAGGGGAGACGCCCGCTTGCACACCGACACGTCACCCGTCAGCGCCTGGATCGTGCCTGCGCAGGAAGAGCGCGCCATCGCGGCGGCCGCGCTGAGGCTGATCGCGTGACCGATCCGGTGATCGCCCTGTCACGGCCCATCGGGGACGAAGTGCGCAAGACCACCTGCTACATGTGCGCCTGCCGCTGCGGCATCGACGTCCACATGAAGGGCGGAAAGGTTGCCTACATCGAAGGCAACCGCGACCATCCGGTGAACAAGGGCGTGCTGTGTGCCAAGGGCAGCGCCGGGATCATGCAGCACAACGCCCCCGCCCGACTGCGTGCGCCCCTGCGCCGCACCGGCCCGCGCGGGTCCGGCCAGTATGAGGAAATCACCTGGGAGGAGGCGCTGACCCTCGCGACCTCGTGGCTAAAGCCGCTGCGCGACACGGCACCGGAAAAGCTCGCCTTCTTCACGGGTCGCGACCAGTCGCAGTCGTTCACGTCGCTTTGGGCACAGGGGTTTGGGACGCCGAACTATGCCGCGCACGGCGGCTTTTGTTCGGTGAACATGGCGGCGGCGGGCATCTACACGATGGGCGGTGCGTTCTGGGAATTCGGCCAGCCCGATTGGGACCACACCAAATTGTTCCTGCTGTTCGGCGTGGCCGAGGATCACGACAGCAACCCGATCAAGATCGGCATCGGCAAGCTGAAGGGACGCGGCGCGCGCATCGTCGGCGTGAATCCGATCCGTACCGGCTACAACGCGGTGGCGGACGACTGGTTCGGCGTGACCCCGGGCAACGACGGCCTGCTGATTCTGGCGCTGATCCACTGCCTGATGACGGCAGGCAAGATCGACACGGACTACCTTGCACGGTTCACCAATGCGTCCGTTCTGGTGAACCAGGACCCGAAATCGCCGGAACACGGCCTGTTCATCCGCGACGACGAACTGCGCCCGCAAGTGATCGACAGTCGCACCGGGAAGCTTGCCCCCTGGAACGGCGAAGGCGTGGAACCTGCCCTGACGGGAACCTGGCGCAATGCCGGTGTCACCCATCGCAGCGTGTTCCACCTGATGGCCGACCGTTACACCGACCCGGTCCATGCGCCCGAGAACGTGGCCGCGCGTGTCGGCATCCCAGCCGCCCGCATCCGTCAACTGGCAGCCGACATGGCCGACGTCGCCTTCGACCAGCCGGTCGTGCTGGACCAGCCGTGGACAGATTTCCGGGGCAAGCGGCACGAAACGATGATCGGCCGTCCGGTCAGTGTCCACGCCATGCGGGGCATCAGCGCCCATTCCAACGGCTTCCAGACCTGCCGCGCGCTGCACATGTTGCAGATCATCCTCGGTGCCGTGGAAACCCCCGGCGGCATGCGGTTCAAACCGCCCTACCCCAAGCCCGCCACAGCCCACCCGCGGCCCCATTGCAAGGTGGTGCCGGGTCAGCCTCTGAACGGTCCGCATCTGGGCTATCCGCAGGGGCCAGACGATTTGTGCCTGACCGATGCAGGCACGCCCGCGCGCATCGACAAGGCCTTTACGTGGGAAAATCCGCTGTCGGCGCATGGACTGATGCATATGGTCATCAGCAACGCCCACGCAGGCGATCCCTACAAGATCGACACGCTGTTCATGTATATGGCCAACATGTCGTGGAATTCGTCGATGAACACGCGCGGCGTCATCGACATGCTGACCGACACGGACGCCGACGGCGACTACGTCATCCCGCGCATCATCTACTCCGACGCCTATGCGTCCGAGATGGTGGCCTACGCCGACCTGATACTGCCCGACACGACCTACCTTGAACGGCACGACTGCATCAGCCTGCTGGACCGCCCGATCTCCGAGGCGGACGCCGTGGCCGACGCGATCCGTTGGCCGGTCGTGGAACCCGACCGTGACGTGCGCGCTTTCCAGTCGGTCCTCTGCGACCTTGGTGCCCGGCTTGGTCTGCCCGGCTTCGTGAACGAGGACGGCAGCGCGAAATACGCCGATTACGCCGACTACATCACTCACCACATCCGGCGCCCCGGGATCGGCCCACTGGCCGGCTGGCGCGTGGGCGAAACCGGTCTGCAAGGCGGACGCGGCGATCCCAACGACAACCAGCTGGCCGAATACATCGCGCACGGCGGCTTCTGGGCCAGCCATGTCCCCGCAGAGGCCGCCTACTACAAGCCGTTCAACCGCGCCTATCAGGATTGGGCGGTGACGATGGGCCTTTACGATAGCCCGCAGCCCTACATCTTTCAGCTTTACGTCGAACCCCTGCGCCGCTTCCAGCTTGCGGCCGAAGGGCACGGACCGCGCCAGCCTCCGGATCATCTGCGCGGCCAGATCAAGGTGACGCTGGACCCGCTGCCGATCTGGTATCCTCCGTTCGAGGATGCCCACATCGACCCCGCCGAATATGACGTCCACGCCCTGACCCAGCGCCCGATGGCGATGTATCACAGCTGGGGCAGCCAGAACGCATGGTTGCGGCAGATCCATGGGGTTAATCCGCTCTATGTGCCGACAAGGATCTGGGCCAAGCACGGCTTCAAGGACGGCGACTGGGCGCGCGTCACGTCGGCCCACGGATCGATCACCGTGCCGGTCGCCTTGCAGGAAAGCCTGAACGAAAACACCGTCTGGACCTGGAACGCCATCGGCAAGCGAAAAGGGGCCTGGGCGCTGGACCGCAACGCGCCAGAGGCGACGCGGGGGTTCCTCTTGAACCATCTGATCCACGAACTGCTGCCGCCCAAGGGCGACGGCCTGCGCTGGGCCAATTCCGACCCGGTGACAGGTCAGGCCGCGTGGTTCGATTTGCGGGTCAAGATCGAGAAGTCGGGCGCACCGCGAGAGTCCCAACCGGTCCTGCCGTCCGTCGGCTCACCCGTCGACAAGCCACCCCGATCCCTGCGCTGGCGGGTCCGCCCTTGACGCGACGCATCCCCTTCATCTGGCCAGACAAACTCCCGCCGGAGGCTCCGGCGCAGGCCGCACGTGCCAAAGTCCGATCTTTCGGCAAAGAGTCTCCACAGCGCGAAGGCTGCACCGCATGACGACGCTTCCCCCACCGTCCAAGGTCAAGCTCGGTCTCGTCATCGATCTGGACACCTGCGTCGGCTGCCATGCCTGCGTCGTGGCCTGCAAGGCCTGGAACACGCAAAGCGACCTTGGCGCGCCGCTGTCGGATCAGGACCCCTACGGCGCTGCCCCCACTGGCACCTTCCTTAACCGCGTGCACAGCTACGAGGTGACGCCCGCATCGGGTCCGACCCAGCAGGTCCATTTCCCGAAATCCTGTTTGCATTGCGAGGATGCGCCCTGCGTCACGGTCTGTCCGACCGGGGCCAGTTACAAGCGTGCAGAGGACGGCATCGTTCTGGTGAACGAGGATGCCTGCATCGGTTGCGGCCTGTGCGCCTGGGCCTGCCCTTACGGCGCACGCGAAATGGACCCCGCGGCGGGCGTCATGAAGAAATGCACCCTCTGCGTCGATCGCATCTACAACGAGGCGCTGCCCGAGGTCGACCGCACCCCCGCCTGCGTGCGGACCTGTCCAGCCGGTGCGCGGCATTTCGGCGATCTGGGCGACCCGGAGTCGGCCGTCAGTCAGCTGGTGGCAGACCGCGGCGGGTTCGACCTGATGCCGGAGCAGGGCAGGAAGCCGGTCAACAAGTATCTGCCGCCACGCCCCCGCGACGCAGATCAGATCGACATTCTGGCACCGCTGCTTGCCCCCGTCGCAAGCGACGGCAAAGGTCTTATCGCCTGGCTGGACCGGGCCCTGTCAAAGCTGCCGGGGGCACGGGACTGATGCATCCGGCCCCGTCCGTCATCCTGTTCACGACCTTCTCGGGCCTCGGCTTCGGCCTGCTTTTCTGGCTCGGGCTCGGCCAGCCGGCACCGTCCGGCTGGGTGGCCTTCGCCTTCTTCGCGCTCGCCTACGCGATGGCCGTGGGCGGACTGCTCGCCTCGACCTTCCACCTTGGCCACCCGGAGCGGGCGCATCTGGCATTGACCCAGTGGCGCACAAGCTGGCTGTCGCGCGAAGGCATCGCGGCCATCGCGACCCTGCTGCTGGGGGCCGCGTTCGCACTGTCGGCGATCTTCGATCAGCGCATTGCGCCGTTGGGCTGGCTCGTGTCGCTCGGTTGCCTTGCCACCGTCTTCACAACCGCGATGATCTACGCACAGATGCGCACAGTGCCGCGCTGGCGGCACTGGACCACACCCGCACTGTTTCTGACGCTGTCCTTGGCGGGCGGCGCACTGCTGGCAAACCGCGGGACTGCGGCGCTGGTGCTGCTGGCGCTGGCGGCTGTGCTGCAGCTTGTCGCATGGATCACGGGCGACGGACGGCTAGCGCAGTCGGGCACGACACTTGCCACGGCGACCGGGCTGGGTGACATCGGCCGCGTCCGCGCGTTTCTGCCGCCGCACACCGGATCGAACTACCTACTGCGTGAATTCGTTTATGTCGTGGGTCGCCGCCATGTGCTGCAATTGCGCGTCATCGGCCTGATACTCGCCTTCGGTATTCCGATGCCGGTAATCGCTGCCGGGCTGAACCACATCACCGCGCTGATCGCCGTGTTGGCGCATGTCGCAGGCGTCCTGTGCCTGCGCTGGCTGTTCTTTGCACAGGCCGAACATGTCGTCGGGTTCTACTACGGCAAACGCTGACGGCTGCCACTCCCGATCTGTCGCGAAAAATCGACTCAGGGCTCTGCATCAAACCCCGGGATATTTCTGAGCAGAAGAAGGCCGGACGTCAGGTTCGGATGCGGGCCTCGGACTTCGGATCGAACAGGTAGACTCGATTGGCATCGATGCTGATGCCGACCCTGTCGCCGTTGCGCGATCGGTGATCACCGCGTTCCTCGATTACGAGGCGTTCACCGGTATCGCCCAGCAGATAGACGTAGGACACGCCGCCCAGGCTTTCGGTCATATCGACACTGTGTGTGTCGCCGTCCGCGTCGACCACCAGATGCTCGGCTCGCAGGCCGACTGTGACGGGGCCGCTATGGCTCGTCACGCCAAGATCAAAACGCGTCTTCATCCCCGGCACGGACACCGTCCCATCCTGAACGTCACCCGCCATGAAGTTCATCGCGGGACTGCCGATGAAGCCCGCGACGAACTTGTTATCCGGGTCGCGGTAAAGGTCCATCGGCGCGCCGACCTGCTCGATGACGCCTTTTCGCAAGACCACGATCTTGTCGGCCAGCGTCATCGCCTCGACCTGATCGTGGGTCACGTAGATCATCGTCGCGCCGATCTCCTTGTGAAGGCGCGCGATCTCGACCCGCATCTCGACCCGCAGTTCGGCGTCGAGGTTCGACAGCGGTTCGTCGAACAGGAACACCTCTGGACCGCGCACGATGGCCCGCCCGATGCTGACCCGCTGTCGCTGACCCCCCGACAGGGCGGCGGGCTTGCGGTCGAGGTAGTCGTCCAGCTTCAGGATGCGGCTCGCCTCGGCGACCTTCCTTGCGATCTCGGCCTTGGGGTGGCCGTTCATCTTGAGCCCGAAGCCCATGTTGTCCTGCACCGTCATGTGCGGATACAGAGCATAGGTCTGGAACACCATCGCCACGCCCCGGTCCGACGGGTCGAGCGTGGTGACATCCCGCGCGCCGATGCTGATCTGCCCGGATGTTGTCTGTTCAAGCCCCGCGATCATGCGCAGCAACGTGGACTTGCCGCAGCCCGACGGACCGACGAAGACGCAGAACTCGCCGTCCGTCACCTCGAGGTCGATACCGTGGATTACCTCCACGTCACCGTATGTCTTCACCGCGTTTCGAAGCGTGACGCCTGACATGGCCTATTCCCCCGCAAGTTTCATTTTCTTCAGCATCCCGGTGTCCGGAAAGCTCCATTTTGCCGCGTCCTGCGCGATGGCGGCGGCCGTGTCGCGGACCTGGGGGGCCAAGGCCTCCAGCCCGGTCAGGTCCATCCGCGTCGTCGTACTGGTGACAGAAACAGCACCAAGCACGCGGCCGGAGGCCATCAGCACCGGGGCCGCGATGCAGATGATTCCGGGCTCATGCTCCTCCCGGTCAAAGGCATAGCCGCGCGCGCGGGTCGCCTGCAGCTCTCGCCGCAGCGCCGCGGGCGTGGTCAACGTCCCGGGCTGAAAGCGGTGGAAGGATTGCTGCGCGATGATCGCGTCGGCCTGATCGGGATCGACGAAGGCCAGCATCGCCTTGCCCACACCGGTGCAATAGGCCGGGCCGACCTTGCCGGCCTGACTGTACATCTCGACCGGGCTGGCCGCATTGCGCTTGTCCAGGTAAAGGACCTGCCCATGGTCAAGCTGCGCCAGATGCACCGTCTCATGGGTGGTTGCGGACAGGGACATCAGATGCACGCTGGCCACCTGTGCAAGACTTGACTGCGCCCAGGCCGCATGAGCCAGCCGCACCAGTCGCGCACCGGGCGCGTAGGTCTGGCGGTCGTCGTCATAGGACAACATGCCTTGGCTGACGAGGGTTTGCAGCAGGCGATACAATGTCGGCTTGGGGAATGCGCTGAGCGCCAGAACCTCGGAGAACCGGACCGGGCGACCGAAGCCTGCAACCCGATCGAGCACATCCAGTGCCTTGCCGACGGTCCCGTCTGCGCCTCCTGCCATTGCGTCCCTCCTTGCGCCCCGATGCTGCGCTGCGGCGGATCGGCACTGTTGACAAGACTAGGGGATTCGCGGTTTGGTATCAATATCCAAAACCGAGTTTCAAATAATGAAACCAAACTTGGTCGCAATTCAGGGAGGAAACCAATGTTGCGCAAACCCCTCGGCACCGGACTGGTGCTGTCCGTCGCTCTGCTCGCCGGCACATCCGCCATCGCACAGCAGCGCGTCCTGACCTTCAACACGGACACGTCCGATCCGGCACCCAAGGCCGCGTTCGAGGCGTTGATCGCCGATTTCGAGGCCGAGAACCCGGACATCGACGTCATCGTGAACTTGTTCGACCACGAAGGCTACAAGACCGCGATCCGCAACTTCCTGACCGCTGACAGCCCGGATCTGGCCAACTGGTATGCCGGGAACCGGATGAAGCCCTTCGTCGATGCAGGCCAGTTCATGGATGTCTCGGATGTCTGGGCCGACAACGGCCTGAACGAACAGCTGGCGTCGGCGGAATCGTCGATGACCATCGACGGCAAGCAATGGGGCGTACCCTATACCTACTACCAGTGGGGCGTTTACTACAACAAATCCGTCTACGAACAGGTCGGCGCCGAAGTGCCCGAGACTTACGATCAGTTCGTCGAGAATTGTCAGTTGTTCAAGGATGCGGGCATCGACTGCCTGACCACCGGCACCTCTCAGATGTGGCCCGCAGCGGGGTTGTTCGACTACTTCAACCTGCGCACAAACGGCTATGATTTCCACATGCAGCTGACCGCCGGAGAGATTCCCTGGACGGACGAGCGCGTGCGCGAAACCTTTGCGCAGTGGAACCGCCTGGTGGAACCCGGCTACATCACCGCCAACGCAGCGGCGATCGACTGGCAGGATGCGGCGGCCCTGCTGAGCCAGGGCAAGGCCGCGAACTATGTCATGGGCAACTTTGCAGTAGCGACGTTCAAGGACGGCGGAATGACCGACGAGACGCTGGGATTCTTCCCGTTCCCGACGATCAATCCGGACGTGGAACGTGCGGAGGACGCGCCGACCGACACGGTTCACATCCCGGCCGGTGCCAAGAATCCCGAGGACGCGAAAAAATTCCTCGCCTTCCTGGCGCGTGCCGACACCCAGTCCAAGCTGAACAAGGCCCTTGGCCAATTGCCGGTGAACAACGAATCCACCGTAGACGAGGCAGATCCCTTCCTGAGCCAGGGATTTGAGATGCTGTCCACAGCATCCGGCCTCGCCCAGTTCTTCGACCGCGACGCACCGGCCGAAATGGCGGCCAGCGGCATGGAAGGCTTTCAGGAGTTCATGGCCTATCCGGGCAATCTGGAAGACATCCTGAACCGCCTCGAAAGCGATCGCCAGCGCATTTACGCACAATAGGACCACCGGCGGCCCCTTGATCAGGGGCCGCCGGCGACAGTCGGGAGAACGATCATGGCCGCATTGCCGGACTCACACGGACCAAAGCGGTCGTGGTGGAAATCCAATCAGCAAAGGCTGACGCCGTGGCTGTTCCTGGCCCCTGGTCTGTTCATGTTCGTGGTTTACGTAATCTGGCCGATCTTCGCGTCGTTCCAGTTCAGCTTCTACGACTGGGACGGGCTGTCGCCCAAAACATGGGTCGGCTGGGCCAACTATCAGGAGCTCTGGGGCGACCGCAATTTCATCATTTCGCTGAAGAACAACATCATCTGGCTGGTGCTTTACATGCTGGCGGTGCCGGCGGGACTGGCCATCGCGATCTTCCTCAACCAGACCGTGACCGGCATCCGCATCTACAAGTCGCTGTTCTTCTTTCCATTCGTGATCTCTCAGGTCGTCGTCGGCCTGATGTTCGCCTGGTTCTACGCCCCCAACTTCGGCCTGTTCTTCATCCTGACCGAATGGCTGTTCGGCACCGGCACCGCCGTGCTGGCGAACCCGGAATACGCGACCTACGGCATCATCGTGGCGGGGCTTTGGCCGCAGATCGCCTACTGCATGATCCTGTATCTGACGGGCCTGAACAACGTCGCCCCCGACCAGGTCGAGGCCGCGCGCCTTGACGGTGCCAAGGGGTTGAAGATGCTGTGGTATGTCGTGCTGCCGCAACTGCGGCCCGCCACCTTCATCGCGGTCGTCGTCACCGTTATCGGTGCGCTGCGGTCATTCGATCTGGTGTCGATCATGACTAACGGCGGACCCTTCGGGCAAACCCGCGTGCTGTCGTTCTACATGTATGAAAAGGCGCTGTCCGAATACGGCTACCGGATGGGTTACGGTGCCGCGATCGCGGTCGTCCTGTTCCTGATCATGATGATCTTCATCACCGGCTTCGTCTGGAAGATGGTCCGCGACGAGAGAGGTCACTGAGCATGTTTCCCCGCCCCATCGCCCAACGATCGCAGGCTGCGCAGTGGTCCTACTCCGCGCTGCTGCCCGTGGCGCTTGTCCTGTGGCTGCTGCCCTTGCTGGGCATCGCCATGACCTCGATCAAGCCGGCCTCCGACCTTGCGTCCGGCAACTACTTCGGCGTGCCGACCTATGCGGCGTTCGAGAACTACTGGACCGTCCTCTTCGACTTCGACCTCTGGCGCTATATCCGCAATTCGTTCGTCGTGACGATCCCGACGGTGATAGGTGCGGTTGCCCTGTCCTGCCTGACGGGCTTCGCCCTTGGCATCTACCGGTTCAAGGGCAACCTGCTGATCTTCTTCCTGTTTGTCGCGGGCAATTTCGTGCCGTTCCAGATCCTGATGGTCCCGGTGCGCGACCTGACGCTGCAAATGGGCATCTACGACACGCCGCAGGCGCTGATCCTGTTCCACATCGCCTTCCAGACCGGGTTCTGCACGCTGTTCATGCGCAACTTCATCGCCGCCCTGCCGAAAGAACTGATCGAGGCCGCACGGGTGGAAGGCGTCGCCGACTGGCAGATCTTCTGGTATGTCGTCCTGCCCTTGATGAAGCCCGCCATTGCCGCCCTGTCGGTGCTGATCTTCACCTTTATCTGGAACGACTTCTTCTGGGCGACCGTCCTGACCACAAGCGCCGATACCCGGCCCGTCACCGCCGGCCTGTCGTCGCTGAACGGCCAGTGGGTCGCGGCCTGGCATCTGGTGTCTGCGGGGTCCATTGTCGCAGCACTGCCGCCCGTCGCGATGTTCTTCCTGATGCAAAAGCACTTCATCGCCGGCCTGACGCTGGGAGCCGTCAAGTAAATGACCCATCACCGCCTCGATGCCGCGCGCCAGACCCTTGTGCTGGCAACCCCCGCCAACGGCCTGCCGATCTGCACCTACTGGGGTGCGCGGCTGCCCGACAACGCCGACCTTGCCGCCGTTGCCACAGCGTCGGAACTGGACCTGACCGGCGGGATGCTGGACGCGAACCCGGCGCTGACCCTGTGCCCGCAATCCAGCGCCGCCTTTCCCGGCCAGCCGGGACTGGTGGTCCGCAGTGTCGACGGTGCGCCGCTGCGCCCCGTTTTCTCCAAGGCCGCGACCAAGCGCAGCGATGCCCTGTCGCTGTCCTATGGCGACGCGGCGCTTGGCCTGACCCTGACCTTTCGCTTTACCGCAGACGAGGCAACCGGCGTCATCACCGCATCGACCACGCTTGGCAGCACAAGCCCGATCCTGTGTGACTGGCTTGCCGCACCGGTGCTGCCCGGCCCGCAACTGGCCGACGGGATGATCGATGTCGCGGGCCGCTGGTGCGATGAATTCCAACCGGTCACGACATCCTGGTCCGCCGGCATCCGCACGCGCGACAATCGCACGGGGCGCACCGGGCACGAGCATGTGCCGCTGCTCTATCTGCCCGCACGCGGCTGCACCAACACGGGAGGAGAGGCGCACGCATTGCACTACGGCTGGTCCGGCGGTCACCGGATGCTGGCCGAAGAACTGCCTGACGGGCGACGCCAGGTCCAGTTCGGCCACGCCAGTGGCAGCGATCTCCTGCCCGGCCAGCGCTTCGTAACGGCACCACTTTACCTCGCGTTCTCCGACACCGGCCTGACCGGCTGCGCCGTCAGTTTCCAGCGCCACCTGCGCGACCGGATCGTGAACTGGCCAAAACCCGACACCCCGCGCCCCGTGCATTACAACTGCTGGGAGGCGATCTACTTCGACCACAGCCTCGACGCCCTGACCGCCATTGCAGACCGGGCGGCTGCGCTGGGGGCAGAGCGTTTCGTGCTGGACGACGGCTGGTTCAAGGGTCGCGACGATGACACCACCAGCCTTGGCGACTGGACCATTGACACGGCCAAGTGGCCCGACGGTCTGACGCCGCTGATCGACCACGTCCACAGCCTTGGCATGACCTTCGGCCTGTGGTTCGAACCCGAGATGGTCAACGCTGACAGCGACTTGGCCCGCGCGCACCCGGACTGGATTCTGGGACCGATGGATCAGCCGCTGGGACGCGGGCAATTCGTGCTGGACCTGGCAAAGACGGATGTGCGCGACAACATGTTCAATCAAATCAGCACGATTTTGGACGCCCATCAAATCGATTACATCAAATGGGACCATAATCGTGTACTGCCGTTCAACGATGCCGCCCAGACGCGGGGCACACTTGACCTGCTGCACCGCCTTCGCACCACTCACCCCAAGTTAGAGATCGAGTCCTGTGCCTCTGGCGGTGGCCGCATCGACTTTGGCATCCTGCACCACACCCAGCGCGTCTGGCTGTCCGACAGCAACGACGCGCTCTCGCGACTGCGCATCCAACATGACGCGGCCCTGCTCTTGCCCGCCTGCGTCACCGGCTCTCACGTCGGACCGCGCGTCTGCCACACGACCGGGCGCATCCATTCCATCAGCTTTCGCGCCTGGGTCGCGGCCCAGCGCCACATGGGATTCGAGATGGACCCGCGCGAATTGACCGAGGACGAAGCGGCGACACTGACGAAAGTGACGGCCTGGTACAAAGCCAATCGCGACTGGCTGCGCACCGCCGACATCCTGCGACTGGACTCTGCCGACCCGACCGTGATCGCCGAACAGCAGCAGGCCGCCGACGGCAGTCGCTTTGTCGTCTTTGCGGGCCATGCGGGGACCAGCGCCCAAATCGCCCCGCGTCCGTTGCGGTTGACCGGCCTGGACCCCACGGCCACCTACACCATCGACCTTGCGAACCGGAACGACATCTCGAGCCTGTCGCGCGGCACCCCGGCGCTGAAGTCCGGGCCGGTGACGCTGACCGGCAGGAGTTTGATGTCGCAGGGCATAGCCCTACCCTACGCCCTTCCCGATTCAATGTGGATCATCGAAGGACACCGCGCATGACCGCCCACTTTCCCGACCTTGAGAACGCCCACGTCTTCATCACCGGTGGCGGGTCCGGCATCGGTGCCGCCCTGACCGAGGCGTTCCTGCGGCAAAACGCGAAGGTCAGTTTTGTCGGACGGTCCGACTATGCCGATTTCGCCGACGCCATGGCAGAGGCGACCGGCCAGAAGCCGCTGTTCATCCAATGCGACGTAACCGACACGACGGCGCTGCACGCCGCGATGGATCAGGCCGTCGCCACACAAGGCCCGTTGAAGGTCCAGATCAACAATGCCGCCGCCGACACCCGCATGGACCCCGCCGACGTGACGGTCGAGGATTGGGACGGCCAGATCGCCGTCAACTTGCGACACTACTTCTTTGCCTGCCAGAAGGCGGCTGCGCTGATGACGAACGGCGGGTCGATCATCAATTTCTCGTCCGCAAGCTACCAGATCGCGGGCGGCATGCTTGCTTCCTATGTGGCATCCAACGCCGGGATCATCGGGCTGACGCGCAGCCTTGCCCGCGACTGGGGGCCGCGCGGTATCCGCGTGAACGCGATCTCGCCCGGGCTGGTGCTGACGCAAAAGCAGGTCGAGGAGGTGCATACCGAAGACAGCCTCGCGGATTTCCGCAGACGCCAGTGCATCGACAAGAACCTCTACCCCGAAGATGTGCCGGGCACCGCGCTGTTCCTTGCATCGAGCCTGTCGCGGATGATGACGGCGCAATGCCTGTTCATCGACGGCGGACTGGCGTTCACCGGATGAGTGCCGCTGCCGCCACATGGATCGCCGCCGACTGGGGCACGACCCACCTGCGCGTCTGGGCCATGTCGTCCAGCGGCAGCGTGCTGGCCGCTGCTACGTCCGACGACGGCATGGGGTCTTTGACGCGCGACGGCTACGCCGCGGCGCTGGACCGGCTGACCGCCGGCTGGCCGCGCGTGCCGGTGATCGCCTGCGGCATGGTCGGGTCGCGTCAGGGCTGGGCCGAGGCCGCCTATGCGACGGTCCCCTGTCGGCCGCTGGCCGACAACCTGACCCCTGCCGGTGACCGGACGCACATCATTCCCGGGCTGAAACAGACCGACCCGGCGGACGTGATGCGCGGAGAAGAGACTCAGATCGCAGGCTTCTTGTCACTGAATCCCGGCTGGGACGGGGTGATCTGTCTGCCCGGCACCCATACGAAATGGGTGCACGTCAGCGCGGACGAGGTCGTCAGCTTTCAGACCGTGATGACCGGCGATCTGTTCGCGGCGATCACCGGCCATACCGTGCTGCGCCACTCGACGGGCGCAGGCTGGGACGATGCCGGCTTTCTGCAAGGTATCGACGATGCCATCTCTCGCCCCGAAAGGCTGGCGGCGCGGCTGTTCTCGCTGCGCGCCGAGGGCTTGCTGAACGCGCTGCCCGACGCGGTGGCCCGCGCTCGCCTGTCGGGTCTGCTGATCGGGGCGGAACTTGCGGCGACGAAACCCTACTGGCTGGGGCAACAGATCGCCGTGATCGGGGCCGGCACCCTTGCGCTGCTTTACGTCACCGCCCTTGGCGCGCAGTCTGCCCCGGCCACACAGGTCAATGCGGATCGCGCGACGCTGGCCGGGCTGACCGCCGCCTGGCGCCGCTGGAAGGACAAGACATGACACGCCCCATCATCGCCATCCTGCGAGGAGTGACCCCCAACGACGCCGTTGCCGTGGCGGCCGCCTGCATCGACGCGGGCATTACCCGGATCGAGGTGCCGCTGAACTCTCCCAATCCCTTCGACAGCATCCGCCGCATGGCCGACGCCCACCGCGACATCGCGCAGATCGGTGCGGGCACGGTGCTGACGCCTGACGACGTGGGCCGGGTGCGCGATGCAGGCGGCACACTGATCGTGTCGCCAAACTGCGATTCCGCCGTCATCATGGCGACAAAGGCCTCCGGCATGTCCAGTTGGCCCGGCGTCATGACACCCACCGAATGTTTTGCAGCCCTGCAGGCCGGTGCCGACGGGCTCAAGATCTTTCCCGCCTCGCTGATCGGACCGGCGGGCGTCAAGGCGATGCGCGCCGTCCTGCCCGCGGATTGCCCGGTCTATGCGGTGGGCGGTGCCGGGCCGGACAATTTTGCCGACTGGCTGCACGCCGGGGCTGACGGCTTTGGCATCGGCACGGCGCTTTACACACCGGGCCTGCGCCCGGCAGAGGTCGCCGCGCGTGCAACCGCAATCGTGAAAGCCTACGACGAGGCCAGCCTATGATCTTTGACGCCACCCCCTGCCAGTTGGGCGAAGGCCCCCTGTGGCATCCCGAACGCGACCAACTGTTCTGGTTCGACATCGTCAATCACCGGATGCACACCAAGGGCCAGCACTGGGATTTTCCCGGCCATGTCTCTGCAGCGGGATGGGTGGATTACGAAACGCTGTTGGTCGCGTCTGAAATCGCGCTGCTGCGCTTCGACATCGCGTCGGGCGATCACGTCAAGATCATGGACCTGGAACACGACCTGAAAGGCACGCGGTCCAACGATGGCCGCGCGGACCCGATGGGCGGCTTCTGGATCGGGACGATGGGCCTGAACGCAGAGGACGGCATGGGCAGCATCTGGCGGTACTACCGCGGCGACCTGCGCCGCCTTTACGCCAACATCTCGATCAGCAACGCGATCTGTTTCGCCCCGGACGGGCGCACCGCCTATTTCGCCGATACCGCGAAACAGAAGATCATGCGCACCGCGCTGGACGCCCACGGCTGGCCGATCCACCCGCCGCAGGACCACATCGACCTGACCGGCACTGACCTGCACCCGGACGGGGCGGTCGTCGATGCCGCTGGCAACCTGTTCAACGCGCAATGGGGGGCCGGGCGCATCGCCGTCTATGACCCGCAGGGCCAGTTCATCGAAGCCTTCGACCTGCCCGCAAAGCATACGTCCTGCCCGGCCTTCGGCGGTGCGGACCTGAGCACGCTGTACGTGACCTCTGCCCGGCAAGGCATCGATGATCCCGACGACGCGCAGGGCCTGACCTACAAGATCCAGACCAGCTATACCGGCCAGCAGGAACACCGCGTCATTCTCTAGTGGCGACACATCCCCTTCATCTGGCAGAATAAACTCAAAAAAGGCCCTCACATGCCCCGCACGCTTGGCGTCTGTTACTACCCCGAACACTGGCCAGAGGCGCAATGGGCCGAGGACGCGGCCCGCATGAAGGCGACGGGCCTGACATGGGTCCGCATCGGCGAATTCGCTTGGAGCCTGATGGAGCCGTCGCCGGGAAAGTATGACTGGGATTGGCTTGACCGGGCAGTCGAGACTCTGGGTGCCGCGGGGCTGAAGGTCGTCATGGGCACTCCCACGGCGACACCGCCGCGCTGGCTGGTGGATGCCATGCCCGACATGCTGCCCGTCGACGCGCAGGGCCGGACGCGCGGCTTCGGGTCTCGCCGGCACTACGACTTCAGCCACCTGGGCTACCGGGAGGAATGTCGCCGCATCGTCCGCGCGATGGGTGAGCGCTATGGCCGCAATCCTCATGTCGCCGCCTGGCAGATCGACAACGAATACGATTGCCACGACACGACGCTGTCCTACTCGGATGCCTCCCACGACGGATTCCGCAACTGGCTGGCGCAGAAATACCAAAGCCCGGACGCCCTGAACCGTGCCTGGGGCAATGTCTTCTGGTCGATGCAATACGATCATTTCGACCAGATCGCATTGCCCAACCTGACCGTGACCGAACCCAACCCGGCGCATGTCATGGACTTCCGCCGCTACAGTTCGGATCAGGTCGTGGCCTTCAACCGCGTGCAGGTCGATGCCCTGCGCCCGCTGACAGATGCGCCGCTGATCCACAACTACATGGGCCGCACCCTGACCTTCGATCATTACAAGGTCGGGGCCGACCTTGATATCGCGTCATGGGATAGCTATCCGATCGGCTTTCTGTCGGACCGGATCGAGGAGTCAGCCAAGGAAAAGCAGACCTACCTGCGCCAAGGCCACCCGGACAATCAGGCCTTTCACCATGATCTGTATCGCGCCGTTGGCAAGGGCAGGCTGTGGGTCATGGAACAGCAACCCGGCCCGGTGAACTGGGCCCCCTACAACCCCGCCCCCCTGCCCGGCATGGCCCGGCTCTGGGCGTGGGAGGCGTTCGCCCACGGTGCCGAGGCGGTCTGCTATTTCCGCTGGCGACAGGCCCCCTTTGCGCAAGAGCAGATGCACGCGGGCCTGCTGCGGCCTGACAGCCAGCCTGCCCCCGCATTGGCCGAGGCGGCACAGGTCGCCACGGAAATCGCGGCGATGCCCGACCTCGATCAGGCCGCTGCCCCTGTCGCCCTGATCTTCGACTACGAATCCGCCTGGGCGTGGGACACCCAACCGCAGGGGGCCGACTTCGACATGTTCCGCCTGGCCTTCGCCGCCTATCGCACCCTGCGCCGGGCGGGGCTTTCGGTTGACATCCTGCCACCCGACACCGGCGATCTGTCCGGCTACAAGCTCGTCCTCGCCCCCGGGATCATGACCCTGTCCGACCCGCTGCGCGCCGCCCTTGCGACCTATGACGGCATTGCGCTGATCGGCCCGCGCAGCGACCTGAAATCGCGCGACATGGCGATCCCCTTGCCGATGGGCCCGGCTCTGCCCGATACGGACGTCACCGTCACGCTGACCGAAAGCCTGCCGCCCAGCGACAGGATCAAGTTGCAGGGCGGCGGCCGTTTCCGGCACTGGTTCGAACACCTGGACGGCACGGCACCGGTCCATTTGTCGACGAAGGACGGCCGCCCGGCGATCATGGGCGGCGATCACCTGCGCTACCTCGCAGGCTGGCCGGACGATGCCACCTTCGACGGGATCGTCGGCGGATTGTGCGATGCCGCCGGCGTGCCGACCCTGCGCCTGCCGGACGGATTGCGCGTGCGCGACACCGCGACAAGGCGATTTTTCTTCAATTACGGCCCCAAGCCTGTCACATGGGACGGCACGACGATCCCCGCCGCGGGGGTCCACTGGGAGGCTCGACCGTGATCACGCACTTCGGCACCACCGCAAAGGGTCAGGACATCGACCGGATCACCCTGCACGCGGGCGATCTTTCGGTCACGGTGTTGACATGGGGGGCCGTGCTGCAGGACGTGCGCCTGGCCGGCGTGGACCATCCCCTGACGCTGGGGTCCGATCACATTGCCGATTACGAAGGCGAGACGCGCTACAGCGGGTCCGTCATCGGGCCGATCGTGAACCGGATCAGCACCGGCCGGGTCGCCATCGACGGCATGATGTACGAGTTGGAGCGGAACGGTAAAGGCGACATCCACCTGCATTCCGGCAGCCATGCCACGCACCTCCGCGCATGGAAGATCAGCGAGTCGTCGCATGACCGCGTCACGCTGACGCTGCACCTGCCCGACGGCGACTGCGGTCTGCCCGGCGACCGCCACATCCGCGTCGTCTATACGGTCATCGCGCCCGCGACCCTGACGATGGAAATTACCGGCAAGACCGACCAGCCGACCCTGATGAACTTTGCAAATCACGCGTATTGGAACCTTGACGGCACGCCGACGTGGGACGGCCATACCCTACAGGTCGCCGCCGATCGCTACCTGCCCGCCACTCCCGACTTCACCCCGACGGGAGAGATTGCCGATATCACAGACACCAAGCTCGATTTCCGGGCACCCCGCCGGATCAGCCCCGGCGCGTCCGACATGGACGAGAATGTCTGCTTGTCCGACGGTCCCATGCCGTTGCGCGACGTGCTTTGGCTGACCGGGCAGACCGGTGCGACCATGACACTGGCCACCGACCAACCCGGCCTGCAACTCTTCGACGGCCGCTGGGTCGTGCGCCCCGGCAAGGGTGCCTACGAAGGCCTCGCCTTCGAGGCGCAGGGTTGGCCGGACGCGCCGACCCATGCCGGATTTCCGTCCATCCGCGTGACCGAGGACGCGCCCTATCGGCAGTTCACCACATACAGCTTTGCACGCCCAGCGCAGGGTGCCTAGCTGCCGCGATAGGTGGAATATCCGTAGGGCGACAGCAGCAGCGGCACATGATAGTGCGCCGCCGCATCGCTGATCCCGAACCGGATCGGCACGGTGTCCAGAAACAGCGGGTCGGCGCCATTTTGCCCCGTCGCCCGCAGATAGTCGCCGACATGAAACTCCAGTTCATAGGTTCCGACAGCAAAGTCGTCCTGCGGCAGGATCGGCGCATCGGTGCGACCGTCGGCGTTGGTGGTCAGGCGGGCGATCTCGGCCCGGACGTCCTGCGTGATCCGAAACAGGACGATGACCAGCCCGGGTGCGGGCAGCCCCCGCCCGGTGTCGAGCACATGGGTCGTCAGAAAGCCTTGCGCCATCAGATCACTCCTTGAAAGCCGACCCGCACCAAGCGGTGCTGTGCAAGGCTTGTCAACCCGGACATCTGGGCCGAGGCGTCCGATATCCGACCCGCGCGGCAAATCGCCAAGATTCGGTTTGACACCACCTCCGGGTCCGCTTATCGGATGCGCCGTGGTAAGGCGCGGTAGCTCAGTTGGTTAGAGCGATCGACTCATAATCGATAGGTCGGGAGTTCAAGTCTCCCCCACGCCACCACCTTGCTACAAATTTTTATGGTTATACTCCGAGTCCTGCGGAAGCCGAATTTGTTGACTTGACGA
>NZ_JBMERN010000027.1:0-47596 GCF_049310965.1 Loktanella sp. DJP18
GACTTGGGCGTTCGCACGTTGGGATTGCGAAGCGGCTGCACAAACAGTTCGGAAGCAGACAGTTGTCGGACCTGACCGGGCTGGACTTCATTCGCTGGGTCAACGGTCACGACATCGCCAACGCATCGAAGCGTGGCCTCATCGCGGTCATCAATGCGAGCATGGCCTATGCACGGGACCAGCTCACGATGCCCAACGTGCCTGACATCAAGATCAAGAAACCAAATGCAGAGGATACGCCGACCAGATTTTGCACGGCCGACCAGCGCGACGACATTCTGACGGCCATATCGCATGAGGCCAGGGACGAGCTGATTTTCCTTTTCTTTAGTGGGGCGCGTCCTGTCGAGATGAACCGACTTATGTGGAGCGATGTGCGGGTCGAGATGGGCGAAGTTTATGTGACGCTACAACTTCAAAGGCGGCAGCAAGATGAAGAAAGAGCGCAGGATGCAGTTGCCAGCAGATGCCCGCGACATGATCCTGCGACGCTACGGAGAGGCCAGTGTGCGCAAACCCAAGCCCTTCGGTCTGGAAGGCCCGGTGTTCTATGACAAGCACCACCCTGATGGTCCACGACCGTGGGATCGGGATCATCATAGACTGCGCGTCCACCTCTATGACGCCTGCGCCAAGCTCGGGCTTGGGAGGGGCAGGAAGGGCGGCTTCACTGTCTATGATGCCCGCCACACCTTCGCCTCTCTGTTGGTGCAGCAGGACGTGTCGCTGGAAAAGATCGCAAAGCTGATGGGGGCCACGCCACGACAGCAGAGACGGCGCGTTATGCCAAGTTCACTTCGGCGCAGCTCAACGCTACGGCCCTGCTTATGCCAAGTCGTCGCAAGCTGCGGGTGATCGAGGGCGGCTTGGCAGACGATGGCAGCGACACGGACGACTGACCCGCACCGCCATCCAGCCCCGCCACGATGAGAACAAAACGAAACCCGGATGCCGCAGGCTCCGGGTTTTTCCGTTCCATCCGTCCGTGTTCTTGGGCATGTCCCGCACCGCCGCCGCCCCCCCCCAGAGGGGGGCAAGGCAGCCGATCCAGCAATTAAATCGACGCCAATATGTGCGGCTCACGCTCATCCGGTCTGCACTTTGGGAGTTGTCTGGCCGCTGACAAAGAATTGACAAACAATCAGGACTACGCGAGGCGTCGAATTAGATGGTATAGCCAAAAAAATAAGGGACGAAAGCCAATGGGAACTGTCTGAATTGCATTAGCCATCACAGTCCCCCCGGGATATTTCTGACAAAAAGAAGCTGGGCAGTATGCATGACATGAAAAGGCCCGCCGATTTGGCGGGCCTTTTTGACGTTCAGGCAGACTTTGCGTTGCGCTTGCGTTCATGCGGGTCGAGGAAGCGCTTGCGCAGGCGGATGGCATTCGGCGTGACTTCGACCAGTTCGTCGTCGTCGATATAGGCGATGGCCTGTTCCAGCGTCAGCGTAACGGGCGTGGTCAGGCGCACGGCCTCGTCGGTGCCGGAGGCACGCACGTTCGTGAGCTGCTTGCCCTTGAGCGGGTTCACCTCCAGGTCATTCTCGCGCGTGTGTTCACCGATGATCATGCCGGTATAGACCGCTTCCTGCGCGCCGATGAAGAATTTGCCGCGGTCCTCCAGCTTCCACAGGGCATAGGAGACGGAGGTGCCGTTTTCCATCGAGATCAGGACGCCCTGCCTGCGACCCTGGATCGGGCCCTTGTAGGGGGTCCAGCCGTGGAACAGGCGGTTCAGCACGCCAGAGCCGCGCGTGTCGGTCAGGAATTCGCCGTGGTAGCCGATCAGGCCGCGCGACGGGACATGCGCGATGATGCGGGTCTTGCCGGCACCAGCGGGTTTCATTTCCAGCAGGTCACCCTTGCGGGGGCCGGTCAGCTTCTCGACCACGGCACCGGTGTATTCGTCATCCACGTCGATGGTGACTTCTTCAATCGGCTCCATCCGGACGCCGTCTTCGGTCTTGTAGATGACCTGCGGGCGCGAAATCGAGAGTTCGAACCCTTCGCGGCGCATGTTCTCGATCAGCACGCCCATCTGAAGCTCGCCGCGGCCCGACACCTCGAAGGCATCGCCGGTGGGGGTGTCGGCGACCTTGATCGCGACGTTCACTTCGCTTTCGCGCATCAGGCGTTCGCGGATCACCCGGGATTGGACCTTCTTGCCGTCACGGCCTGCCAAGGGCGAGTCGTTGATGCCGAAGGTCACGGTGATCGTGGGCGGGTCGATCGGCTGCGCGGGCAGGGCGGTGTCGACGCTGAGGTCGCAGATGGTGTCGGCGACGGTGGCCTTGGACATGCCGGCGAGGGTCACGATGTCGCCCGCCTCTGCCACGTCGATGGCCTGCTGTTGCAGACCGCGGAAGGCCAGGATCTTGGACACGCGGAACTGCTCGAACTTTTCGCCGTCGCGGTGAAGGGCCTTCACGGTCTCACCGGCGCGCAGGGTGCCTGCCTCGACCCGGCCAGTCAGGATGCGACCGATGAACGGATCGGCAGAGAGCGTGGTCGCCAGCATCTGGAACGGCTCTGCGCGGCGGGAGATCTGTGCAGGCATCGGCACGTGGCTGAGGACCATGTCGAACAGCGCATCGAGATTTTCGCGCGGGCCGTCCAGTTCCATGTCGCACCAGCCGGACCGGCCAGAGGCATACATGGCCGGGAAATCAAGCTGCTTGTCATCCGCGTCGAGAGCGGCAAACAGGTCGAAGACCTCGTCCAGCGCGCGGTCGGGTTCGGCGTCGTGCTTGTCGACCTTGTTCAGGACGACGATGGGCCGCAGGCCCAGTGCCAACGCCTTGGAGGTCACGAACTTCGTCTGGGGCATCGGGCCTTCGGCGGCGTCGACCAGCAGGACCACACCGTCGACCATCGACAGGATCCGCTCCACCTCGCCACCGAAATCGGCGTGGCCGGGGGTGTCGACGATGTTGATGCGGGTGCCCTTCCACTCGACGCTCGTGCATTTGGCAAGGATCGTGATGCCGCGTTCGCGTTCGATGTCGTTGCTGTCCATGGCGCGCTCAGTCGTCGCCTCGTTCGCGCGGTAGACGCCCGATTGCTTCAGAAGCTCGTCCACCAGCGTGGTCTTGCCGTGGTCAACGTGTGCGATGATCGCAATATTGCGAATGTCCATGAGGTCAGCCTTTGTCCGGAGTTGCCGCGCGCATACAGTGCAATCGCAGCAAAGGCTAGTCCCTTAGTGCGGCGTGGTGTCCGAGTAAAGCTGGATCACGACGATCCCCGCGATGATCAGCGCAAGCCCCACGATCGCCGGCAGATCGAGTCGTTGGCCGAAGACGATATAGCCGATACCCGCGATCAGTACGATGCCAAGACCCGACCAGATGGCATAGACGATGCCGACGGGCATCACCCGCAGCGCGTGCGCCATGAAGTAGAAGGACAGCCCGTAGAACACCACGCAGACGACCGAGGCCAGTGGCCGGGTGAACTGCTGGCTGGCTTGCAGCGCCGTGGTGCCGATGGTTTCGGTCACGATGGCGACGATCAGGGCGAGGTAATGGAACGGCATGGCAGTGACCTACCTCAGCGCCGTTCAGGTGGCAATATACCGGTCGCGGCGGTGGTTGAAGGTGATGATCAGGTTCAGCACGACGGCCCCCAGCAGCGACCACATGACGATGGTGGCCGGGAACAGCAGGAAGGCTGCGGCAAAGATCACCGCATCGACGGCAAGCTGGACGTAGCCTGCCTTGAACCGGGTCGTGTCCTGCACCAGCAGGGCCGCGACGCCCAGCCCGCCAAGGCTGCCGTTGTGGCGGAACAGGGCCAGCAGGCCTAGGCCGGTGACGGCACCGAATGTCACCGCCCCCAGTGCGGGGTTCAGCGTGGCAAAGGTCATGCCGCGCGGGATCAGGTCGGTCATCACGGACAGAGCCGTTACGGAGAGCAACGACTTGATGGTAAAAGCGCGCCCCAGTCTGCGCCACGCCAGCGCGTAGAAGGGCAGGTTGATGACGAAGAATACTGGGCCGAAGGACCAGCCGGTCAGATAGGCGGTGATGACGGCGATGCCCGCTGTCTGGCCCGTGATCAACCCGACCGACGTCAGAACGGTCAGTCCGAGCGCACAGAGGAACACGCCGAGGGTCATGCCCTGGATGTCTTCGAGAAGGGAGTGCTTGTTGGCTGGGGTCATGCCCTGCGATAGGACAGCACATCTGACCTGTCCAGAGACGAAAGGCCGCTCCCTGCGGAGCGGCCCCTTGGTTGGCGCGAATTTCGGACGTCTGCCCGAAAAACGGGCTTACATCGCCTTTTGCAGGTTCTGATCCACGGCGTCGAGGAAGCCCTCGGTGGTCAGCCACTTCTGGTCCGGGCCGACCAGCAGGGCGAGGTCCTTGGTCATCTGGCCAGATTCGACTGTGTCCACGACGACCTTTTCCAGCGTCTCGGCAAAGCGCATCAGTTCTGCGTTGTCGTCCAGCTTGGCGCGGTGCTTGATGCCGCCGGTCCAGGCAAAGATCGACGCGATGGAGTTCGTGGACGTCGCCTTGCCCGCCTGATGCTGGCGGTAATGGCGGGTGACGGTGCCGTGGGCGGCCTCGGCCTCCACGATCTTGCCATCGGGGGTCATCAGTTGAGAGGTCATCAGGCCAAGCGACCCAAAGCCCTGCGCCACGGTGTCCGACTGCACGTCGCCGTCGTAGTTCTTGCACGCCCAGACATAGCCGCCGGACCATTTCATCGAGGCCGCGACCATGTCGTCGATCAGGCGGTGTTCGTAGGTGATTCCGGCTTCCTTGAATTTCTCGGCAAATTCAGCGTCAAAGACCTCTTGGAAGATGTCCTTGAACCGGCCGTCATAGGCCTTCAGGATAGTGTTCTTGGTGGACAGATAGACCGGGTAGTTCCGCTTCAGCCCGTAGTTCAGCGAGGCGCGTGCGAAGTCGCGGATGCTGTCGTCAAGGTTGTACATCGCCATCGCCACACCGGCAGAGGGGGACTGGAACACCTCGTGTTCGATCGTCTCGCCGTCGTCACCGACGAACTTGATCGTCAGCTTGCCCTTGCCCGGAAAGCGGAAATCCGTGGCCTTGTACTGGTCGCCAAAGGCGTGGCGGCCGACGATGATGGGCTGGGTCCAGCCCGGCACCAGACGCGGCACGTTCTTGCAGATGATCGGTTCGCGGAAGATCACGCCGCCAAGGATGTTGCGGATCGTGCCGTTCGGGCTGCGCCACATCTTCTTGAGGCCGAATTCCTCGACCCGCGCCTCGTCCGGGGTGATCGTCGCACATTTCACGCCGACGCCGATTTCGGCGATCTTGTGGGCCGCGTCGATAGTGATCTGGTCGTCGGTGCGGTCACGCTCCTCCATGCTCAGATCGTAATACAGCAGGTCCACGTCCAGATAGGGCAGGATCAGCTTCTGCTTGATGAAATCCCAGATGATGCGTGTCATCTCGTCACCGTCGAGTTCGACGATGGGGTTTGCGACCTTGATCTTGGACATGGTGTCCCCTTTGGCACGTTGCGATTGCAGACGTCCTAGCGGATATTGCCGCGTTCGGGAAGGCGGTATACGTCGGTATACCGCGAAAACCTCAAGCCTTGCGGGCGACGGGCATGATGTCCCGCGCGATCAGGTCCATCAACGTGCCGAAGTAGCCTTCGCTGCGGGCGGGCAGGGTCGGGTCCGAGGTGATGACGACGGTGGTGGCGAGGTTTGGGACGACCGCGATGATCTGGCCGCCATAGCCACGGGCAAGGGCAAAGTCCTGCCCCTGCGCCTGACCCAGAAACCAGCCCAGCCCATAGGACAGGCCAGAATAGGGCGAGCGTGTGTTGGGCACGAAAGACGCGTCGATCCACGCCTTGCTCAGCACCTGCTGGCCGTCCCAGACACCGCCTTGCCGCACCATCTCGCCGAACCGCAACATCGCGTTGGGCGTTAGCGCCATTTCGTTCCCGCCAAGATAACGGCCCTGCGGGTCGCGGGTCCAGGGCGGGATGTCGATGCCAAGGGGGCGGCCCAGGCGCGCGCGGGCAAGGTCCAGCAGGCTCGCGTCGCCGGCCTGCGCCAGCACGGCCCCAAGGATGTGGATCGAGCCGGTGGAATACAGCATCCGACCGCCCGGTTCCGCTACAAAGGGGCGCGACAGGGCGTCCGCGACCCAGTTGCCGCTCGACACCCAGCCGCCATAGTTGCCGCCGGACGTGCGTTCCAACCCGGCGCGCATGGTGATCAGGTCGCGCACCGTCAGGGCGGCCACGCGAGGATCGGCATCGCCGGGGATCAGCGACGGAGCGGCGTCAGCCAGTGTGCTGTCCAACGTCAATTCTCCCCGATCGATCGCTGCCCCGGTCAGGGCGGCGACAAGGGTCTTCGACACCGATTTCACGTTCGCCAGTTGGTCCAGCCCCGGCCCGCGCGGTGCCATTGCGATGACGCGCGTGCCGTTCTGGGCGACGATCAGGCTATGCAGTTGGTCAAGACCGCGCGCGCGGTCGGCAATGGCGTCCCATCCGGCCGCTTGCGCGGGCAGGCGGGCGGCGGTCGCGGCAAGCGTGCCGGCAAGGAACAGGCGACGGGTCATGTGTCTCATGCCCCTGAATTGGGGCAGCACCGGCACCTTGCCACTCACCCCACGATCACGCCTGCGTCAGAGCGTCAGGATCGTCGACCCCGTTGTCTTGCGGGCTTCCAGATCGCGATGCGCATCCGCGACCCGGTCCAGCGGATAGCTTTGGCCGATGTTAATCGTCACCGCACCGCTGATGACCTTGTCGAACAGATGCGCGGCCATCGCCTGACAGGTCTCGTGATCCGCGATATGGGAAAACAGGGTCGGGCGCGTGATCTGCAACGATCCCTTCTTGCCCAGAATCGCCAGGTCGAACGGCGGCACGACGCCGGAGGCGTTCCCAAAGCTGATCATCATGCCGACAGGTCGCAGACAGTCGAGCGACCCTTCGAAGGTATCGCGGCCGACCGCGTCCATCACCACATCGACACCGCGCCCATCCGTCAGAGCGCGAACGCGGGAGGGAAAGTCGTCAGTCGCATAATTGATCATGTGCGTCGCCCCGTGATCCAGCGCAAGCTGGCACTTCGCGTCCGATCCCGCGGTGCCGATCAGGGTGATGCCTTCGGATTTCGCCCATTGGCAGGCGATCAGGCCCACGCCACCGGCGGCCGCGTGCATCAGGACCGTATCGCCCGCCTTCAGCGGCACCGTGCGGTGAAACAGGTATTCCACCGTCATGCCCTGCAGCATCATCGCGGCCCCTTCCTCGAAGCTGATGGCGTCGGGCAGGGGGCAGACCTGTGCTGCGGGCATGACGCGCGCTTCGCTATAGGCGCCCGGCGGATTCGACGCGTAGGCCGCGCGGTCTCCGGCCTTCAGGTGCGTCACACCCTCGCCCACCGCCTCGATCACGCCAGCGGCTTCCATGCCGATACCGTGGGGCATCTGCAAGGGATAGACCCCGGTGCGGTGATAGACGTCAATGTAGTTTAACCCACAGGCCATGTGGCGGATGCGGACTTCGCCCCGGCCGGGATCACCGACGGGGCGATCCTCCAGCGACATGACCTCTGGTCCGCCAGTATCGCGGATGATGACGGTGCGGGCTGTGTCGGTCATGGGTCGTTTCCTTTAAGTCTGATGGTCGAAGGGTGGCGGTCGCGTCGGTGTCCCTCGCGGTGATCCGCTCTCAGTCCGTCGCAAGCCGGAAGGCTTCGCGTTCGATTTGCATGAAGACGCGTCCCACGTCCCCCACGCCTGCGTAAAAGACAGCGGCTTTCGCCGCTGCGAGGTCGCTGAAGAAGTGTCCGGCCCAGGGGCCAATGTGCTTGGCGTGGAAATCCTTTTGTGCCGCAAGCGTCGCGGGCGCGCCGAAGCGTCCGACGATCAGTCCGCTCATCATCTCCATCAGGGAGGCAATGTTGTCTTCAGGCTCGAATACATTGTCCGGCCGCGCGATGCGCAGCGCCGCCATGTCGCCGCGCAGACGCGCCAGCGGCTTGTCGTTCAGGAAACCGGTCAGATAAAAGCTGGCGTAGGGCAGCAGTTCACCACGCCCCAGCCCGATGAACAGCGCGTTGTATTCGGTCGTCACCCCCTTGGGTGTCGCGACCCGCGCGACCTTCGCCAACTGGTCGATCGCGCGACCCAGTTCAGAAGTATCCCCCGACAGCCCCGCCGTCTGGTCCAGCAGCTTACCGTCCGGCGGACCGGACAGGATCAGGCCAAGGTAGTTGTACAGATCGGCGCGCAGGCGATCTTCGGCGTCGATGTCGCGCAGGCGATCGGCCGTCATGCGTGGTCTCCGAAGGCAAAGCGCATGCGGCGCGGGTGGCTGGCGGCGACATTCGCGTCATCGGCGTCGTCGGGCGCGGGGGCTGCCGTCTGAGCAACGGCCGCGTCAGCGACGGTGAGGTCTTCGGACAGCGCCAGCGTGTCGACGTCGTCGTCCGGCACATTTGCTAATGTGGCGTCGTCCTGCGCTGCTGCTGCGGACAGCTTTTCCACATGCGCCATCAGCCCCTTGCCCACCTGATAAGAGGTCTGGATCACCCCCTGGCCCGTCGAGCCGGTCAGATAATCCGCATCGTAATCGTTCAGTCCGTCAAGGCAGGCCAGCGTCGGATCGGACCGCCAGAGCTTGCGCAGCGCGCGGTTGCGCAGGTGCAGCGGCACGGCCTTTGCCATGAAAGCGGCAAAGTTGTCGCCCTTGCGCAATGTCTCGGGGTCGGGAAGCTCCAAGGCACCGAGGATCTCGGCGTCCGACATCTCGCCATAGTCCGGCTGTTCGTCGATCTTTGCGTCGTGCGGCAGCGCGGCGGCCTTTTCGGCCTCTCGTTCTGCCTCAAGTCCGGCGCGTCGGCGGGCGAAAAAGGACGGCTCACCGGTCATGTGCGGCCTCTCCCCGGATGTGCGCCCGACACACGTGGGCGGTCCGGTCGATACGCGAGGCGGCAATCCTCGCGACGATCACGCCGACCGAACCGACGGGCATGGACTGGCTGTCTGGGACGATGATCGGCAAGGCCCGCTCCCGCGTCTGGTTCAATGGTCTCGGCTACAGGTCCGCGATCATGTCGGAACATGACGGGGTCGCCAAGGCTTTATTCGGTTCGAAGGGAAACCTGGTGCTGGCGGCGCATGCGTCAATGCAGCAATTTCGTGCTGCGTTATCACGCAGGTTTGCGGTTTACCTTCGTGCCGTTTGGTGTTGAACAGGACGCCGCATGAGGTTGGAGGCATCGTATGTCCAGGACAGTTCTGATCTGCGATTGCCTTGGCAGTCAACGCGTGGATCGCGCGGCGCTCGAGTCGGCAACGGGGGCCACCTGCTCGCGCCTGCACACCGGCCTGTGCGACCACCAGATCGACGCCGCCACGGCCGCTATGACGGACGGTGACGTCGTTATCGCCTGCCAGCAAGAGGCACCACGGTTCACTGCACTGGCCGAGGAGATCGGGGCCCCGGTCCCGACCTTCGTCGATATCCGGGACCGCGCCGGTTGGACCGAAGCGAAGGACGCCACCCCGAAACAGGCTGCCCTGCTGGCCGAGGCGCTGCTGCCGCCGCCCGTGATCCGCACGCTTGACGTGACGTCCGAAGGCACCTGCCTGATCCTCGGTCGCGATCAGGTGGCCGTCGACGCCGCACGCGCGCTGTCGAATACGCTGGGTGTCACGCTGCTGATGCCTGCGGGCTGGGACGTGGACCTGCACCCGGGCTTCGACACCGTGACGGGATCGATGGTGCAGGCGACCGGGTCGCTGGGCCGGTTCGAAACCCGGATGGATGCGCTGCAACAGGTGATCCCCGGCGGGCGTGGCCCCGTGCGACTGACCCCACCGCAGGACGGGGCCCAGTCGGGCTGCGACTTGATCCTCGATCTGCGGGGGCAGGGGCCGCTGTTCGCCGCCGACGCCAAGCGTGACGGATACCTGCGCGCCGACCCCGCCAGTCAACCTGCCGTTGCCGCCGCCGTGCTGGCCGCCAGCCAGTTGATCGGCACCTTCGAAAAGCCGCTTTACGTCCGGCTCGAGCAATCGCTTTGCGCCCATTCGCGCGCCGAACAGGTGGCCTGTTCCAACTGCCTCGACCTTTGCCCGACGGGCGCGATCACGCCCGATGGCGATCATGTTTCGGTCGATCCGATGATCTGCGCAGGCTGCGGGGCCTGTTCCGCCGTTTGCCCGTCGGGCGCGATCAGCTTCGATGCGCCGTCAGTGGACAACACGTTCGCCCGCCTCAACACCCTCGCGCAGACCTACCGCAAGGCGGGTGGCACAGCACCCCGTCTGCTGGTCCACGATGCCGACCATGGGATCGAGATGATCCGCCTTGCCGCGCGCTTTGGCCGCGGTCTGCCCGCCGACGTCATTCCGCTGCAGGTCGCGGCGCTTGCCGCCTTCGGCCATGCCGAGGCGGTCGCGGCGCTGGGGGCCGGGTTCAGCGACGTGGCGATCTTGCTGTCGCCCACGACGGAGACCGCGGCGCCGTTGTGCGAAAGATCCCTTGCCAATGCCATCGCCGGACGCGAGGCGCTGACGCTTCTTGACCTGACTGACCCGGACGCACTGTCCGATCACCTTTATGCGGCCAAGCCCGGCCCGGTTGTCGCCACGCCCACCCTGCAGATCGGCACCCGCCGTCAGGTCACGCGCCTTGCCGCACGGACGCTGCAACCGCAGGCCACTGTCATCGATCTGCCAGCCGACGCGCCATACGGCGCTGTTCTGCTGGACAACGACGCCTGCACGCTGTGCCTGGCCTGCGTGTCGCTCTGCCCCTCCGGCGCGCTTGGCGACAATCCCGACCGTCCGCAACTGCGATTCCAGGAGGACGCCTGCCTGCAGTGCGGCCTCTGCGCCAACATCTGCCCCGAAGACGCGATCACACTCGAACCACGCCTGACCCTGACGCCAGAAGCCTTTCGCCAGATCGTGCTGCACGAGGAAGAGCCCTTTGCCTGCGTGGACTGCGGCACGTTGTTTGGCGTGAAATCCACCATCGACAACATCACGGCAAAATTGACCGGCCATGCGATGTTCGCCAATCCTGCCGCCCTGCGCATGATCCAGATGTGCGACAATTGCCGGGTCGCCGCGCAGTATCATGCCGACGACAACCCCTTCACCGGCGCAGAGCGCCCCAAGCCGCGCACCACGGACGACTACCTGTCCAAACGCCGCGATCACTGAGGAGAGACGACGATGTCCGACGACACCTTCAACATGTCCATGCGCAAATTCCTGAAACAGGTTGGCGTGACCAGTCAGCAGGCGATCGAGGAAGCCATGCGCGCAAAGGGTGACACCACCGGCCAGACGTTTCAGGCCAGGGTCGTGCTGACCGTGGACGGGCTGGACCTGGAACATGTCGTGACGGGCCGGATCGAAGGCCGGACCGAACAGCAGACATGACGGTCACCCGCGACGACGTGCAGGCCGTTCTGGCCGGTATCACCGATCCCGGAACGGGCGGGCCGCTGAATGCGTCCGGTGCGGTCAAGGCGCTGACGGTGGATGAGGGCGTGGTCCGTTTCGTGCTGGAAATCGCGCCCAGCCGCGCTGCCGCCTACGCGCCGGTGCAGGCCGAGGCAGAGGCGAAAATCGCTGCGCTTGACGGTGTGGCAAAGGTCACGGTGGTCCTGACCGCACACACCTCGCCCGCCGCACCGCCCGACCTGAAGCCGCAGCGCGCGACGCCGTCTGGCCCGCAGAAAATCCCCGGCATCGACCGGATCATCGCCGTAGCCTCTGGCAAGGGCGGCGTGGGCAAGTCGACCGTGGCATCGAACCTTGCCTGTGCGTTGGCCGCCGAAGGCCGCCGCGTCGGTCTGCTGGATGCGGATGTCTACGGACCCAGCCAGCCCCGGATGCTGGGTGTCTCGGGCAGACCCGCCAGCCCCGATGGCAAGACGATCCTGCCCCTGCGCAACTTCGGTGTGACGATGATGTCCATCGGCCTCATGACGAACGAGGATCAGGCCGTCGTCTGGCGCGGGCCCATGCTGATGGGCGCGCTGCAGCAGATGATGAATCAAGTGCAATGGGGCACGCTCGACGTGCTGATCGTGGACCTGCCGCCCGGCACCGGCGACGTGCAGATGACGCTGGCGCAGAAGGCGCAGGTCGACGGCGCGATCATCGTGTCCACGCCGCAGGACGTCGCGCTGCTCGACGCCCGCAAGGGGATCGACATGTTCCAGCAGCTACATGTCCCGATCATCGGCATGATCGAGAACATGAGCACGCATATCTGTTCTGCCTGCGGGCACGAGGAACACGTCTTCGGCCACGGTGGCGTCGCGCGCGAGGCCGAGAAGCTGGGCGTGCCGCTGCTGGCAGAAATCCCGCTGCACCTGTCGATCCGGCTGGCCTCCGACGGCGGTGCACCCATCGTCGTCTCCGACCCCGACTCTGCACAGGCGGCGGGTTTCCGGTCCGTGGCTCGGCAGCTGATTGCCGCACGGCTCGCATGACCGACGACCTGCCGCCGCTGTTCACCGGCTACGCCAGCGCGGGGGGCGACCCCTTTGCGCTGGCCTGTCAGGCGGCGCGGGACGGCACGGAGGCGGGTCTCGTCATCCACGACCTGAGCCCCGCACAGATGCGCGCCGCAATCGTCTTTGCGCCAGAGGTGCCGCTCGCGCAGGCCGCGATCATGCTGCCGCTGTGCGGTGTGGGGTTCCAGAACGCCCTTGGCGTGCTGGCCCCGCCGGCGGTGGCGTTGCATCTGGGATGGGGCGGCGCGATCTGCGTCAACGGCGGGCGCTGTGGGCACCTGACGATGGCGGCCAGCACGACCGATCCGGCGCAGGTGCCCGACTGGCTGGTCATCGGCCTGACGCTCGACCTGATCCCTGCGACCGAAGACGGAGGGACGGAGCCGGATCGCACGGCGCTTCATGCCGAAGGCTGCGGAGACGTTGCGGCCCCGGACCTGCTGGCGGGGTGGCTGCGGCACACGCTGTCCTGGCTCGACAGCTGGGACAATCAAGACGTGGCTGCCCTGCACCGCGAATGGTCGGGTCTGCTTCATGGCCTGAACGGTGACGTGACGGTGGCGGGGCGGACCGGCGCCTTTCTTGGCACAGACGAAGACCTGAACATGCTGCTGAAAACCGCAACCGGCACCGACCTGATTGCGCTGACCACCCTGCTGAAGGACGCCCCATGAACCTCGCCCGCGCAATCCACTTCGACGACAGCGACACGCGCGTCTTTCACAGTCCCGCCCGCACCGGCGAATGGTGCATCCCCGGCGGGTTCGAGTTCTCGAACTGGAGCGCGGGCGATCTTGTTGGCCGCGCGCGGCAGGCGTTCACGAACGGCTGGATGGGCGTGGAAACCTTCGGGCGCACCAGCTTCGTCGCAGTGACGCCGATCACGCCCGCTGAATTGGACACGCTGGCCGATGCGCTGGCCGACCATTTCGTCGCGATCTACGGCGCACCGGACCGCGCAACGGCCCGCCCCACGGCGCTGGAAGAATTGCATGCCATGACGGACCTTTGCGCCGAACACGATACGAATACGCTGCTCACGGTGACGCGCGAATTGACCGAAAGCGGCGTGCGCGAAAGCTTTCGCGCGATCCCGCCGCAGGACGCGGGGCTGGACCAATTCGCGATCCACGTCACCGATGACGATGCCGGTCACGATCACAACGGCCACGACCATTAGGGTCGCGGCCGCACCTTCTTCTGGTCAGCAATATCCCGGGGATCGGGGCAGAGCCCCGAAATCGGCAGTGCTATCGGTCACTCCGCCTGCGCGTTGAAGACGAAGAGCGGCTCACCGTCGATGGTGTATTCCTCGATCAGCGCCTTGGCGGTGTCTGAGACGAGCCAGTCCTCCAGCTTCATCGCAAGGTCGTTCCTTACGGACGGATGTAGCTCCGGGTTCACGGGCAGATAGGCATACTGGTTGAACAGGGCCGGATCGCCTGCGAACAGCAAGGCAAGGTCGCCGGTGTTGCCGAAGTTCAGCCAGCTGGCCCGGTCCGACAGGATATAGGCATTTAGCCCGGCCGCCGTGTTCAGCGCGGCCCCCATGCCGGCCCCGACGGCATTGTACCAGTCGCCGAAGGTCTGCGGATCAAGTCCTGCATCGGTCCAGAGCGTCAGTTCCGCCTTGTGCGTCCCGCTGTCGTCGCCGCGGCTGACGAAGGGTGCCTCGGCCGTCGCGATCGCTTGAAAGCTGGCCGCCGCCGTGTCTGCCTGTTCCACACCGGCAACATCATCGGCAGGTCCGATCACCACGAAATCGTTGTACATGATCTCGCGCCGGTGGGTGGCGTTGCCAGAGGCCACGAAATCTTCCTCGGCCGTGCGGGAATGGACAAGCACGGCATCGACGTCGCCATTCATGCCCAGTTCGATGGCCTGCCCGGTCCCGACGACCAGGAGTTGCAGGTCGATATCGAGGTCGTCCTTGATGGCGGGCAACAGCACTTCGGCCAGGCCAGAGCTGTCGAAGGACGTGGTCACGGCCATCTTCATCTCTTCGGCGGAAAGGGACGTGGCACATAGGGCGGCAGCGAGGGCGATACGGGCGATCATGTGACGATGTCTCCATTCAGAAAGGCTGCAAGGGCCGGGGTCCGTGGTGCGTCAAACATCTGTGCGCGCGGGCCAGCCTCTGCGATGCGTCCAGCCAACACGAAGAGGGCGTCGTCCGCAAGACGGCGCGCCTGGCCAATGTCGTGCGTCGCCATGACGACGCGGACGCCGGCATCGCGGGCCTCGCGCAGCAGCCCTTCGATGGCGAGCGTTGCCGCGCCATCAAGGCTGGCGCAGGGTTCATCGAGGAACAGCACCTCAGGCCCGCCAATCAACGCACGGCCCAAGGCGAGCTTCTGCCGCTCACCGCCCGACAGGCGCGGGGCCGGGGTGTCGAGCGCGTCCGCCAGCCCGATGCGCCCGGCCCAGTGGGCCACGGCGGCGTCCTGTTCCGCCCGGGCTGTCCCTTGCAGGACCAGCGGATAACGCAGGTTCGCGGCGACGGATCGGCGCAGCATGATCGGGCTTTGAAAGACGAAGGCCTGCCGCGCCTGGGCCGTGCGTTGCGGCACAGCCCACCGCGCGCTGCCGCCGGTCAGCCGCTCGACGCCGTGCATCACACGCAGCAAAGTCGTCTTGCCGGACCCGTTCGGGCCGACGATCACGGTGACTCCGCCGGCACCCAATGTCAGGTCCACCGGACCCAGCAGCCGCTTGCCGCGCCGCTGCACCGTGGCGGCGGTCAGGGTCAGGGGCAGGATGCTCACCAGCGCTCCTCCCGTTCGGTGCCCGACAGCGCATGGATCGCGAGGTTGACCGCGATGGCGATGCCGATCAGCACGAAACCGAGGCCGAGTGCCAGGCCGAAGTCGCCCCTGCCGGTTTCCAGCGCGATCGCCGTGGTCAGCACGCGCGTGGCGTGATCGATGTTGCCGCCGACGATCATGATTGCGCCGACCTCTCCGATCGCGCGGCCGAACCCGGCGAGGATCGCGGTCAGCAAGGTGCGGCGCCCGTCCCAGATCAGCGTCACGATCCGCTGCCGCTTTGTTGTGCTGAGCGAGATCAGCAGGTCGTGGTAATCGGCCCAAAGATCCCGCATCGCCTGATGGGTGACGGAGGCAATCAGAGGCGTGATGATCACGACCTGTGCGATGATCATCGCCGTTGGCGTGAACAGCAGGCCCAGCACGCCGAGCGGCCCGGCGCGCGACAGCAGCACGTAGACGATAAGGCCGACGACCACCGGGGGCAGCCCCATCAGCGCATTCAGCAGGGCGATGACCGTGCGGCGCCAGCGGAACCGCTGGACGGCCAGGACCGTGCCAAGCGGAATGGCGATGAGGCTGGCGAAGACCAGAGCTGTCAGCGTGACCTGTAACGACCGCAGGCTTATCTCGATCAGGTCCGGGTCCAGCGTCACGATCAGGCGCAGGGCCGCAACGATACCTTCGGTGATCGTGTTCATCGTGGGTAGGTCCGCCTTTCAAGCTGCGGACTTGCTAGGCAGGCCCGCGCGGAATGTCAAAGCCGGGTTCCGCCAGATGGAATCCGGCAAAGTCGAAACCCGGCGACACGGTGCAACTGACCAGCGTCCAGTCGCCGATGCTGCGGGCCGATTGCCAATGGAAAGGCGGCACGATCAACTGGGCGGACTGGCCATTCAGCACGTCAGGGCCAAGGATGTCGTCGGTCGCTGGGCCCGTGGCCTTGGCCGCGCGGGACAGCACCAGCGGACTGCCGGCGTGCCAGAACCAGATTTCCGTTGCATCCACGGTGTGCCAATGACTGACCTCACCCTCCTTCAGCAGGAACAGGATCGCCGTCCCGACAGGTCGGCCGGGGTTGTCGGCGATCCACGTCTGACGATACCAGCCGCCCTCGGGGTGTGGCGACAAGGACAGCGCTGCAATGATGGCATCGGCCTCCAATGTGGCTCCTCCAATTACATGAAAATCGGTTCAGTCCAGCTTTTGCTGATTCAGGTGAAATCCGGGAGGCTTTACCATACGTCAGTCGCTACCATTCCCGCTTCAGTCCGTTGTGTTTACAGAACAAGATTTAGGAGCAAGACATGAATATCCTCAAGACATCAACCGCCGCCGTCGCCCTGACCGTTGCCGGCTCGATGGCCTTTGCCGAAAGCCACGTCACTGCCGATCCTGCGATGGATACCGATGCGGTTCAGACCGAGCAGCCGATGGAAAATACTGTCGAATCCATGGGTGATACGGCTGAGAACGCAGGCGATGCAATGACCGAGACCGCCGAGTCCGCGGGTGACATGCAGAACTTCGATCTGACTACGTCCGAGAATCTGATCCGCACCCGTGACATCACCGGTGGTGAGATCTGGCGCATGGATGCGGCCGAAGACAACACCGCTTGGACCAGCAATGAAGCCTATGCCGGTACCGGTGAAGGCTGGGAGCGTATTGGTTCGATCGAGGACGTCGTGCTGTCCAAGACCGGCCAGATGGTCGGTATCGTGGGTGAAGTCGGTGGCTTTCTGGGTCTCGGCGACAAGATGGTCATGATGCCCATCAGCGATGTGCGTCTGACCGCGCTGGATGACGGCAGCTACGCCTATGTCACGCAGTTGACGCAGGAAGAGATTGAAGCGGCGCAGGACGTCGACGAAGGTTTCTGGGAATAACACCATCTTGGTGAACGACAGGAGAGGGGTGGCTTCGGTCACCCCTTTTTCGTTTCGCGTCCAGATTCGGTCCCGATCTTGCCGCAATGCGCGGACGGGGGCCTGAGAGAACGGCGATCCAGGACCCGGTGCCATGACCCAACGCATTGCCGTCCTCGTCGATGGCGACAATCTGAGTGCGGTGCACGCGGCCAAGATCATGGCCGAGGCACGCAAGCTGGGCCGCGTCGATCTGGCGCGCGTCTACTGCAATGCGTCCCTGACGACGCCGGGTTTTCGCATGATCCATGCTGGCTGCGGCAAGAACGCTGCTGACGTCCTGCTGTGCATCGACGCGATGGAGCTGGCGCTGTCGGGCGACTGGGGCGGATTCGTCATCGCAAGCTCTGACGGCGATTTCGTCCATCTGGCGCAGAGGCTGCGCGAACGAGGAATCGTGGTTTGCGGGATAGGCGAAGCGAAGGTGCCACAATTTTTCAAAGCCGGCTGCAGCAAATTCATTGTGGTGGGACCGTCATCGACGGCGACCAAGGTGGTAGATGTAGGTCAAGAACGCTCCAACACGCCGTCGTCGAAATCTGCGCCCCAAACCGTGTCAGCTTTCGACAATAAGATCCGCGGCGTCATCTCAACGCACAGTCGTGAAGGAAAAGGAATGCTGGTGAGTGACTTGGCCAATGCTATGAAAGTCAAGCATCAGACCCAGATCAGCTCGGTCTCCGGGAAGACCTGGCGCAGCTATTTTGAGAAGCGGCCACATCTTTACGACATCGATCCGCGGAGCACTGACGCAATGCTGCGATTCAAGATCAGCGGATTTGGGAAACTGCCAGGGTCTTGACGACAGCCACGCCATAGGTTGGCCCACCATGCCCGCTCTGCCGCCACCTCGCCGGGTGGCAGCAGGTGTGTCCCGAAAATTGAGCCTCACCCTTTCAGGATCGACCGTCCGGCATACTGCGCCGTTTCACCCAGCATTTCCTCGATCCGGATCAGCTGGTTGTATTTCGCCAGACGGTCAGAGCGCGACAGCGACCCGGTCTTGATCTGACCGCAGTTCGTGGCGACCGCAAGGTCAGCGATGGTGGCGTCCTCGGTCTCGCCCGACCGGTGCGACATCACATTACGAAAGCCTGCGCGGTGCGCCATTTCGACAGCCTGCAGCGTCTCGGTCAGGGTGCCGATCTGGTTGACCTTGACCAGCATGGCATTGGCCGATCCGCGCTTGATGCCTTCCGCCAGACGCTTGGGGTTGGTCACGAACAGGTCGTCGCCCACCAACTGCACCCGGTCGCCGATGCGGTCGGTCAGCGCCTTCCAGCCGTCCCAGTCGTCCTCGGACATGCCGTCCTCGATGCTGATGATCGGATAGTCGCTGGCAAGCTGGGCCAGGTAGTCGACGTTTTCCTCGGACGTCAGCGACTTGCCTTCGCCCTTCATCTCGTACTTGCCGCCCTTGTAGTATTCGGTCGCCGCACAATCGAGCGCGAGGTAGATATCCTCGCCGGGTCTGTAGCCGGCCTTCTCGATCGACTTCAGAATGAAATCAAGTGCTTCGCGGGTCGAGCTGAGACCGGGGGCAAAGCCGCCCTCGTCGCCGATGCCGGTGTTGTGGCCGGCCTGCGACAATTCCTTTTTCAGCGTGTGGAACACCTCGGACCCCATGCGGACGGCCTCGCGGATGTTGTCTGCGGCCACCGGCATGATCATGAATTCCTGGATGTCGATCGGGTTGTCGGCGTGTTCGCCGCCGTTGATGATGTTCATCATCGGCACGGGCAGCATCCGGGCGGATGTGCCGCCGATGTAGCGGAACAGCGGCTGGCTGGTGAAATCGGCGGCGGCCTTGGCCACGGCCATCGACACGCCAAGGATCGCGTTGGCCCCCAGACGGCCCTTGTTGTCGGTCCCGTCGAGCTCGATCATCGCCTCGTCGATGCCGACCTGATCCAGCGCGTCGCAGTCCAGAAGCGCCTCGAAGATCTCGCCATTCACCGATGCCACGGCCTCCAGCACGCCCTTGCCCATGTAGCGCGCCTTGTCGCCGTCGCGCCGTTCGACGGCCTCGTGCGCGCCGGTCGACGCACCCGAGGGGACGGCGGCGCGGCCCATCGTGCCGTCCTCGAGGGTCACATCGACCTCCACTGTAGGGTTGCCCCGGCTGTCGAGGATTTCGCGGGCGTGAATGTCGATGATGCTGCTCATGAGAGGTCTCCGAGAGGTGTGTGTTAGCGTTAACGGGCTTATATCGCGCCTGCTGCCGCAAGGGAAGTCCGGCGGCGTTGGCCTTCGCGGAACGCGGTGTAGACGCCGGAGCCGACGATGATCGCAGCCCCGATCAGGGTTGCCGCGTCGGGCCGTTCGCCGAAGACGAAGACGCCGATGACCAGCGCAAATACAAGACGGGAATACCGGAACGGCGCCACATGGGACATGTCGCCCAGCCGTGTCGCTGTGACCAGAGCGTAGTAGCCCAGCACGCCCGCAACGATGGAGCCAGCGATGCGGAACGTATCCAGCATGCCGGGTTGCACGGCACGTTCGCCCATCACCGCCATCATGACGATGCCGGTGGGCACAATGACACCGAAAGCATAGGTCGAAACGCGCATGGAACTGATCGTGGACGGGATGCGCCGCGTCGCCAGATCGCGGATACCTAGGAAGACGACGCCCTGCACGGCGAACAGCGACGCGGGGCGAAAGGACTCCATCCCGGGCCGGATGATCAGCAGGACGCCGCAGAACCCGACGAAGATCGCGACCCAGCGGCGCCAGCCCACTGCCTCGCGCAGGAACTGCGCGGCCCCCAGCGTGACGAACAGTGGTGTCGCTTGAAAGATCGCCGAGGCCGAGGAGATTGGCGTCAGCACGACCGCCGTGACGTAGCCCATGGTGCCGAAGATTTCGCCCAGATTGCGCAACAGGACCATTGGATGCAGGACGTCGCGTTGCCAAAGCCTGTCGCCCTGCGCCCGGGCCACGGCGGCAAAGACGATGAAGCCGCCAAGGCCCAGCATGGCGAGGATCTGTCCCGTCGGCAGGGCGCCTGCCATCTGCTTGATGAACATGTCCTCCAGCGCGAAGCCAAGCATCGCGAGAACCATCAGGATGCTGCCGCGCAGGTTGTCCAATTCCGTCGTCCCCTGTCCGTGTGCGGCCCGGTTAAGCCGATGCGTCCCGGTTGGAAAGCGGTCGTATCGCTAATCGTGACGAAGGTTGCGCTAGCGCGGTGCGATCCGTTCACCGAACAGGGACAACCGGTGACCGACCAGCCGGTAGCCCAGGCGTTTCGCGATCTTTTCCTGCAGCGCCTCGATCTCGGGGTCGACGAATTCGATGACCTGTCCGGTCGCCATGTCGATCAGGTGGTCGTGGTGCGCGGCGTCTGCGGATTCGTAGCGCGCGCGGCCATCGCCGAAGGTGTGCTTCTCAAGGATGCCTTCCTCCTCGAACAGTTTTACCGTGCGATAGACCGTGGCGAGAGAGATGCGCGGGTCGATCCGCGATGCACGGGCGAGCAGAGCCTCTGCGTCGGGATGATCGGTCGCTGCATCCAGCACGCGGGCGATCACGCGTCTGGGGGCAGTCATGCGCAGCCCTGCGGCGGCGGCGCGGCTTTGTATCGTGTCGGTCATCGGAACCTCGGGCTGTCGTGGTCCACCCGTGATAGCGGATACGGTGGCGTCCGGCCACCGGTCAGGCCGCATGCTTGCGAAATGCGAACGGTGTCCTATCTGCCAGTCAGGCAGCCCCTGGGGCATGAAACAGCGAAGGAACAAACCATGAGCCTGATGAGAACACTGGCCCGCGTTGCCGTCGGCATCGCCGTGGCGAAGGGGGCAGGAAGCCTGACCCGTAACGCCCGCGCCGGCAAGTCCGGCACGATGCTGGATGACATGCTCGGGCCGAACGCGAAGTCGGGCAGATCGGGCGGCGGTCTTGGTGGTCTTCTGGACGGCTTGCAGAACAAGCAGGCGTCGCAGCGCCGCACGCGGCCGGGCACCTCTGGCGGGTTGCAGGACATGCTGGGCGGTTTGGCCGGGGCCGGTGGCATCGGCGGTCTGCTGGGCGGTCTGTCGGGGGGCAAGGCCGGCGGCTTTGGCCAGACCCTGCAATCGCAGTTCGACACCTCGCCCGATGTTGCAGTGGAACCGACCGCCGACCAGGAAGGTCTGGCGGCCGTGATGCTGCTGGCGATGGTGCAGGCCGCGCAGGCCGACGGTCACATGGACGAAAGCGAACGGTCACGCATCATGGAACACCTTGACGAAGCGACCCCGGCCGAGCGGTCATTCGTCGAACGGGCGATGTCGCAGCGTATGTCCGTCACCGATCTGGCCGCACAGGTGCCCGAGGGGACGGAAGCGCAGGTCTATTCCATGGCCGTCATGGCCATCGACCTCGACCACCCCGCGGAGGTCGATTTCCTGCGCAGCTTTGCGGACGAGCTTGGCCTGCGCTCCGATGCGGTGAACGACATCCATGCCCAGATGGGCATCGTGCCGCTTTACAGCTAGAACCAGCGCAACCAGCGCATGATGGCGGCGGACAGCACACCGATCGCCGCCATCCCGACCGTCAGCCAGAAGAAGGCGTAGGGATGGTCGACTCCGGGCATCCCGCCGACGTTCACGCCGAACAGGCCGGTCAGGAACCCCAGCGGCAGAAAGATCGCCGCGACGATCGACAAGCGGTAGCCGTTCTTCTCCAACCGCGCGTTCTGCACGGCATCCAGATGATCGGCCATCGCGGTCAGGCGGTCATGCACCTCCGACAATTCCTCCAGCGCCCAGCGGCAGCGGCTTGCAGTATCGCGCAGCCGGTGGCGCAGGTCGTCCTTGATCAGATCGGTCCGGGATTGCGCCACCTGGGTCAGCGCCTCGGCTAGGGGGGCCACGTGCCGGCGGAACTTGATGATCTCGCGCCGCAGCGGGGCCAGGTCGTCAAGCGGTGCGCGGTCATGTTCGTAGACGTCGATCTCCATGTCGTCGGCAGTATCTTCGCGTGCGAAGGCGATATTCTCAAGCCGTTCCACAAGGCCCTCGGTGATGCGGGCCAGCATGTGGCCTGGGCTGCGGGGGGCGTCGCCTGTGACGACCTGCCCGCGCAGCTCCTCCAGCGCAAAGATGCGTTGGCGACGTACGGTGATGATCAGGTCATGCGCCATCCAGATCCGCAGCGAGACCATGTCGGCCGTTTCCTCGCCCGCGTTCATGTTGATGCCGCGCAGCGTGATCGACATCCCGTGGTCGTCCAGGTCCATGCGGGGCCGCGTCTTATCGGCCAGCAGCGTGCGTCGCGCCAGGCCGGGCAGGTTCCGGGTGGACCAACCCGCCAGCCCCACGTCGGACAGGTCGAAATGCAGCCAGCGATAGGCCGCGCCGGTCGCAGGTCGCACGGTCTCGTCCGACGCGGGCCTTGCCGTGCCGTCGGCCCAGATGTCGAAGGCGGACAAGGGTGTCAACGTGGAGTCCTCGTTATGCGTCGACATGCAATTGCCCTTCCATCACGCGCACGGCCTGACCCGTGATTGTGACACCCTCCGCATCGGCCCGTGCGAGGATCAGCGACGGGCGGCCCATGTCCACACCCTGACGGATCGTCAGATCCTGCGGCCGTCCGGTCACATCGCGCAGCAGGGCTGCCAGTGCCGCCGCGGCGCTGCCCGTGGCCGGGTCCTCGGGGATGCCATCGAGGGGGGCGAACATGCGGGCGTGGACACCATCGCCATCGACAAAGTAGGCAAGCGTTGCAAAGTCGAAGCTGCCGGGATGACGCGATGCCCCGTCGCGCATCGCGGCGACATCGGGCTGGCAGGCGGACAGGGCGGCGCGGTCCGTCAGCCGCGCGATGACGAACGACAGGCCCAGCCCCGCCTGTACCGGGGCATGGACCGACAGGTCGATCTGCGCCTCGGTCAGGCCAAGGACGCGCGCGACAAGGGACGGTTCCGGCGTCGCGTCGCGGGTCAGCGGCACGGACGTGGTAAAGCTGGCGCGCCCGTCGGTGACGGTGCAGGGGATCGGTCCGATCCCGAGTTCGAGGACCATCCGGGGCGGAAACCCGGCATCCACCAGTGCTATTGCCGTGCCGATGATCGGATGACCCGCAAAGGGGATCTCCATCGTCGGTGTAAAGATCCGGACCCGGGCCGTGTGGCGGAGGTCGTCGGGGGGATAGACAAATGTGACTTCGGAAAAGTTGAACTCGGCGGCGATGGCCTGCAACCGATGCTGCGGCAGCCCCTCCGCATCGGGAAAGATCGCCAGTTGGTTGCCGCCAAAGGGGCGGTCGGTGAAGACGTCGTAGACGAGATAGGGGCTCATGGGATCAACTTCGGTTCGGTATCATGGAGGCGGTGCTGGTCGCACGATCCTGCACGATGTCGCGACGGATGACGACCACCGAACGACGCACCGATGGGCAACGTCGTCACCGCGCAACATCATGAGCGGTGGATCACGTACAGACCAGCCGGGAATCGCGAGCCTACCGACGAACTGTCCTAGCCGCGCCACCCCGGCAGGCGGACCCAGGTGCCGCCCAGCTGCCGCGCCACGGCACCGCTGCCCAGCTTGAACCGCGCAAGGCCGGGGGCGTTTTCGGTATCGAGCGTGCCAAGGTCAAGCTCTGTCACCCCCAGCGCTGCGAACCGGCGGGAGGCGTGGATCAGCAGCGCATGATGCGCGCGCAGGCTGCGGCCCCGGGCGCCGGACCAGCCGATCTGGTAGGTGGCGGCGGCTCCGTGACGCAGAAAGACCATGCCGGCCACGGGCGTCGCCCCCTCGCTGGCGGTCAGGACCAGCGCGTCGCCGGGGTTGGACTGGCTGTAGGCCAGGCTGATCGCATGGGGCAGGGCGCGGAACCGTTTGTCGCGTTGCTGTGCGCTGTCGGCGTCCAGCAGCCACCGGTCACGGCTTGCACACAGCAGGCGTTGACGGATGCGCAGCCCCGCACCGGCACCCTGTCGGGCGGCGTTGCGCCATTTGCAAATGGCCTGCGCCAGTTGCGCCTCGGGGTTCGCGCAGACCGGCAGGATTGCCACCGTCGCGGCAGACATCACCTGCGCAAAGCCCGCGCGGCGCATGACCTGTGGATCGCAAGCCTCTGGGTTTACGACATGAAGCCGTGCAGCCCGCAGGCCAGCCACCCGGTCATCGGGCGTCGTGTCGGCCTGAAAGACCGGCCCGCGCGACGCAAAGCGCAGGCGTCCCAGCGGCCCGATCCGTCGCGTCAGGACTAGCACCTGACCACAGCCCTGCAATCCGTCGATGGCCGCCTCTCGCCCCAGTGCGGTCAAGGCACGGGCGAATCCCGCGGACTGCTGCAAAGGCAGCGGTCGGTCGGGCAGCGGCAGGGCAGGGCGCATCAACATGAACGCGGTTAAAGCATTCGAAACCTAAGGCGTGATTAATGCGGTCAAGCCATCCGGGAGGATCACCTTGCGCCAACGCCCCGCCGTCCACGGCATTCACGCCGCAGCCCCGCGTCTGACCTTACCGGCGACGGCGGTGCTGGCCGCCGTCACCTGTCTGCCGCTGTTGTTGATCGTGCTGCTGGTCTAGACCAGCCGCACCAGCGCGTGCCGCTTGCGCCCTGCCGATAGCTTCATCGGCTGGTCCAGCATGGCGGGTGTGACCATCAGGCCGGCGTCGGTCAGGGCTTCGTCGTTCAGCCTTGCGCCGTTGTCGGCGATCAGCCGCTTCGCCTCTTTGCCGGATGCGGCAAGGCCCGCGCGTACGATCACCTGCGCGATCGAAAGACCCGCGCCCAGATCGGCCGCGGTCAGGTCCAGCGTCGGCAGGTCGTCACCGACTCCGCCTTGCTCGAACACCTCGCGGGCCGTGGCCTCTGCCGCTTCGGCCGCGGCACGACCGTGCAGCAGGGCCGTGACCTCGTTGGCAAGGATGATCTTGGCGGCGTTGATGTCCGACCCTTGCAAGGCACCCAGACGGTCACATTCATCGACAGGCAGTTCGGTGAAGATCTTGAGGAACTTTGACGTGTCCGCATCCGTCGTGTTGCGCCAGAACTGCCAGAAGCCATAGGGGGCCAGCATGTCGCCGTTCAGCCAGACGGCACCGCCGGCGCTCTTGCCCATCTTGCGCCCGTCGCTGGTGGTCAGCAGCGGCGTGGTCAGGCCGAAAATCTCGTGGTCCAGCACCCGGCGCGTCAGGTCGATGCCGTTGATGATGTTGCCCCACTGGTCCGACCCGCCCATCTGCAACAGGCAGCCATAGCGGCGATTCAGTTCAAGGTAATCATAGGCTTGCAGGATCATGTAGTTGAATTCGAGGAAGCTCAGCGACTGTTCGCGGTCCAGCCGGGATTTGACGGATTCGAACGCCAGCATCCGGTTCACGCTGAAATGCCGCCCGATGTCGCGCAGGAAATCGAGGTAGTTCAACTGGTCCAGCCATTCGGCGTTGTTGAGCATGATCGCATCGGTCGGACCGTCGCCATAGGTCAGGTATTTCGCAAAGACCTGTCCCATGCCGTCGATGTTGGACTGGATCTGGTCCGGCCCCAGCAGCGGGCGCTCATCGCTGCGGAAGGACGGATCGCCCACCTTCGTCGTGCCGCCGCCCATCAGCGTGATCGGTTTGTGGCCCATCTTCTGCAGCCAGCGCAGGACCATGATGTTCATCAGATGACCCACATGCAGAGACGCCGCCGTCGCGTCATAGCCGATGTAGGCCGGCACGACCCCGACGCTCAACGCATCGTCAAGGGCCTGATAGTCGGTGCAATCGGCCAGAAAGCCACGCTCCATCATCACGGCCATGAAGTCTGATTTGGGATGGTAGGTCATGTCTTGTTCCCTGTCTCGTGCCGGGGCATCAATAGCGATGGCCGCGGACAAGGGAAAGAGCATGAAGATCAAGGGCCCGATCCGGGCATTGGGCGCGATGTCGGGCACATCGCTGGACGGGATCGACGCCGCCGTGCTGGTCACGGACGGCGAGACGATCACGTCTTTCGGAGAGACCGATTACCGCGAGTATTCCGATCGCGAACGCGGCGTGTTGCGCGCGGCCTTGGGGCGATGGCCCGGTGACGACGTGGCAGCGGCGCAAAAGGTCGTGGAACACGGCCACTATTCCTTGTTGGCCGGGTTCGAGGATGTGGAGCTTGTCGGGTTTCATGGCCAGACTCTCGCCCACGATCCGGGCGGGCGCGGCACGCATCAGGTCGGTGACGGAGCCGCACTGGCGGATCGTCTTGGGTGGCCGGTGGTGTGGGATTTCCGCAGTGCCGACGTGCAGCTGGGCGGGCAGGGCGCGCCGCTGGCCCCCTTCTATCACTTTGCGCTGGCACGGTGGATGCAGGCGGACGACCCGGTCGCGTTCCTTAACCTCGGCGGGGTCGGCAATCTGACGTGGATCAACCCGACCTGTGCCCGGCCAGAGGATGACGGTGCCCTGCTGGCCTTCGATACCGGACCGGCCAACGCGCTGCTGGACGATGCGATGTTCACCCGGCGCGGTGTCGCGCGGGACGAGGGCGGCGCGCTGGCGGCATCGGGTGTCATCGACGACGCGATCGTCGCGGCCTTTCTGGCCCATCCCTATTTCTTTAGGATGCCGCCAAAGTCGCTGGACCGCGACACCTTCGGCGCGTTGGCGAAAGCGGTTCTGCCACTGTCGGATGCCGATGCGGCGGCGACGCTGACCGCCGCCAGCGCCCTTTCGGTGGCAGAGGCGCTGCGCCATTGCCCGCAGCCGCCATCCGCCATCCGGGTCGCAGGCGGAGGACGGCACAACCCGACCCTGATGCAGATGATCGCAGCGGCGGTCGACGTGCCGGTCACACCGGTCGAGGACGCGGGCCTCGATGGTGACATGCTGGAGGCGCAGGCCTTTGCCTATCTGGCCGTGCGAGTCGCGCGGGGTCTGCCGACCTCTTGTCGAGGCACCACCGGCGTGCGCGCGGCGGTTTCCGGCGGCACGATCAGCAGACCTTCGCCGAAATCACTGTGACGTGATTGCAACGGGCTTTCCTTCCCCGCGCAACGGGAGGAAACCAAGCAAAGCATGTCGTCGTTTCAGCGGCATGACCAAACCAAGAAGGACAGTCTTATGAAAACCCTCATCACACTCAGTGCCGCAGCACTTCTGGCCACCGGGTCCGCCGCATTCGCTGGCGGCATCGCAGCGCCCGTGGTGGAGCCGGCTCCCGCCCTCGTTCCGGCCCCCGTTGCGATAGCCCCGATGTCGGCTGACTGGTCCGGCTTCTATGTCGGTGGTCAGTACGGCGCCGGTTCGCTGGAGGACGGCACCGACGACGTCGATCTGACGACCTACGGCGTGCACGCCGGTTACCTCTATGACCTTGGCAACTTCGTGCTGGGTGGCGAGGCGGCCTATGTCGCGGCTGACGTCGACGGCGTCGATTCTGACGGATCCTATGTTGGCCGCGCAGGCGTGATCGCCGGTTACGATGCCGGTCGCTTCCTGCCCTACGTGACGGGTGGCTACGGCTATCTGAACACCGACGACGGCACGACCTCCGCGTCCGACAGTGGCTATTACTACGGTATCGGTGCGACATATGCCGTGACCAGCAATGTGCAGGTCGGGTTGGAGTATCTCGATCACCGCTTCGACGATTTCGACGACAGCGGTGTCGATCTGCGCGCAAAGACGACTTCGCTGAAGGTCTCCTACAGCTTCTGAACGCTGAACGCGGACACGGAAAAGGCGCCCTCGGGCGCCTTTTCTGCGTTTAATTGATCAGGTGATCGGCTGTTTTCGGGGACACGCCGCAAGAAACGTTGCCGGCGTTACGGCGCGCACCGGCTTGCAGCGAAGGTCGCGATGCGGCGCAGGGCATCGACCAGTAGATCGTCGGCCACGGTCATGGCGACGCGGATGTGCCCGGCACCCCCGGCCCCAAAGCTTTCGCCCGGCATCGTGCCGATGCGTTCCGCGTCCAGCAGCGCCTCGGCAAACGCATCTCCGGTCAGGCCGGTCGCGCGGATATCCAGCATCGCATACATCGCCCCGGAAATCGGGGCTGCGCGTACGACATTCTGCCCCGCCAGCGCATCGAGGACGAGCTGGCGGCGGCGGCGAAAGGGTGCCGCGACCGCTTCCTCTGCCGCCGTGCCCTGAGCCAGGGCAAAGACGGCTGCGTCCTGCACGAAACCCGCGACGCCGTAGGTGTTGTGGGTGGCAAGGTTGTGAATCGCGTGAATCACGTCCGGGGGGCCGCAGACCCAGCCCACGCGGCTGCCGGTCATGGCGTGGCTTTTGGACAGGGAGTTCACGACCAGCGTGCGGTCAGCCATGTCGGACAGGGCGCGCGGACTGATGTGCCTGCCCTCCCAGACCTGGGTGTCATAGACTTCGTCCGAAATCAGCCAGAGGTCATGATCGCGGCAGGTATCGGCGATGTCGTCCATCGTCTGCGGGGTGTAGACGGCACCCGTGGGGTTGTTGGGCGAGTTGATCATCAGGGATTTCGCGTCCGGAGCGGCCGCCGCAAGGTCGGCGCGCCGCGGCTGGAACCCGTTGTCCGCATGGGCCAGCACCGCGCGGGGTGTGGCCCCGACGGCCCGGATCGTGCCGGGGTATGTGGCATAATAGGGGTCGATGAACAGGGCTGTATCGCCCGGATCGCAGACCGCGTGATGCGTCGCGAACAGCGCCGCCTGACCGCCCGGCACGATGATCACATTGTCCCGCCCGGTCGGCACGCCGGTGCGGGTCTGGATGCGGTCGGCGACGGCGTCCCGCAGGCTGTCGAAGCCGACGACGGGCGAATACCCTGTATTCCCGGCGCGGGCTGCGTCATGCATGGCGTCCAGAATGGACGGGTCCGTGCGTGTGTCGTGTTCGCCCATCGACAGTAGAATGACGGGGACGCCTGCGGCCCGCAGGGCAAGGGCGCGGTAGTGGACGGCCCAGCCGTCGGACCCGCCGCCAGTGATGTTGCTGATACGGTGTGATAGTTTCATGCCCGCACCCAATCCGGGGCGCAAGCTGCTGTCAACCCGTCCCCAGTGCCTCCCGGGCCTTGCGCGTCAGGCTGGCCAGCACGAGGTCGTGGGACACGCCGATGCGGTGCGCCAGTTCGTCCTCGGCCGCGTCAAGCGGCACATTCACCCAGGATGCATGGCAATAGGGCGCGCGGGCTGCGGCACCGGCGTCGATCAGCATCCGCGCGGTGTCGACGCTGTCGGTCTTGACGCTGACGCCGTGACCCAGGCTGCCGACGATCGCAAAGAGCTTGCCGCCGACCTTCCAGCTGTCGTGGCCGGGGCCGAAATTGTGATCCAGCGTCGCATGGGGCAACGCCTTGCACAGGCGGGTGACGGTATCGCGGGTCATGACGTGGAGGATGCGCCCGTCGCGGGTGTGGCGTCAACTTGTGATCGACAGACCGCCGCGGGAGTGCTATGCACCGCGCATGAACAAGCGTTGCATCCTCATTTGTTGCATCATTCCCTGCTGACATCGTCCGCGGGCCGCTTTTTCACGTTCCATCCCTGAACCGAATTCGCTAGTCCCGCAGGCACAACGCCCGTGCGAGGCCCCATGACCATCGACCAGCCGTCCATCGAACAGCCCTTCATCCGCCTGCAGAACACGAAGACCCGCCGCCGCGAGGAATTGGTGCCGCTGGACCCTGCGCGCATCGGCCTCTATCTGTGCGGACCCACGGTCTATGACCGCGCGCATCTGGGCAACGCGCGCCCTGTGCTGATGTTCGACGTGCTCTATCGGTTGCTGCGGCAGGTCTACGGCGCCGATCACGTGGTCTATGTGCGCAATTTCACCGACGTCGACGACAAGATCAACGCACGCGCCGCCGAGGCCGGGCGCGAGATCGGCGACATCACCGCCGAGACGATCCGCTGGTATCACGAGGACATGGACGCGCTGGGCGCATTGCGCCCGGACCATGAGCCGCGCGCGACGCAGTTCATCGGGGCGATGGTGGACATGATCCGCGATTTGATCGACCGGGGCCACGCCTATGAAGCGGAAGGTCACGTGCTGTTTGCGGTGGATAGTTATGAGGACTACGGCAGCCTGTCAGGCCGGTCGCTGGACGACATGATCGCTGGCGCGCGGGTCGAGGTGGCACCCTACAAGCGCAACCCGATGGATTTCGTGCTGTGGAAGCCCTCGGGCAACGGCCAGCCCGGTTGGGACAGCCCCTGGGGTTACGGGCGCCCCGGCTGGCACATCGAATGCTCCGCCATGTCCCGGGCGCTTCTGGGACCGGCCTTCGACATCCACGGTGGCGGCAACGACCTGCTGTTCCCGCACCACGAAAACGAGATCGCGCAGTCCTGCTGTGCCGACCCCGAGGCGGGCTTTGCGCAATATTGGCTGCACAACGAGATGTTGCAGGTCGAGGGCAAGAAGATGTCCAAGAGCCTCGGCAACTTCGTCACCGTGCGCGACCTGCTGGATCAGGGCGTCAGTGGCGAAGTGATCCGACTGGTGATGCTTGGCACTCATTACGGCAAGCCGATGGACTGGACCGCGAAAAAGCGCGACGACGCAGAGGCTGTGCTGCGCCGCTGGTATGGCATCCTTGCCGGTCACGGCTTCGGCCCCGCGTTGCTGCGCGCGCTGAAGGCTGACGGGCAATGGCACCCGGACGAGGAATTCCTTGGCGTGCTGGCCAACGACATCAACACGCCGGGGGCTATCGCGCGGCTGCATGTGCTGGCCAAGGGCAAGACCCCGGCGCAGCTGGCCGGGTTTGCCTATGGCATGGACCTGCTGGGTCTGGTGCCCGATTGGGCCGACCTGCCGCGGCTTGCCGGGGGCGAGGGCGGTGCGATGGTCGATGATGCCATCGCCGCGCGCATCGATGCGCTGCTTGAAACGCGGGCGACCGCCCGGGCCGCAAAGGATTGGGACACCGCCGACCGGGTGCGAGAGATCCTGACCGCCGCCGGTGTCATCGTGACGGACGTGGGCGGGCAGGCCAGCTGGGCCGCCGGTCCCGATTTCGACGCTGCAGCGCTGGTCGAGACGTGATGTCGGAGTTTGGGAAAAAGCTGGACCGGAAGGCAGCGGCATGACGAAAGAACGCCTCTATCTGTACGACACGACCCTGCGCGACGGGCAGCAGACGCAGGGCGTGCAATTCTCGACCGCCGAGAAGCTGAAGATCACGGCCGTCCTCGATGCGTTGGGTGTCGATTACGTCGAAGGTGGCTGGCCGGGTGCCAACCCCACGGATTCCGAATACTTCGAGCAGGTCGGCACATTGCGCCCGACGCTGACCGCCTTCGGCATGACCAAACGGGCGGGGCGGTCGGCCGAAAACGACGACGTGCTGGCCGCCGTGCTGAACGCGCAGACACCGGCCGTCTGTCTTGTCGGCAAGTCGCATTCGTTTCATGTCAAGACGGCGCTGGGCGTCACCAACGCCGAGAATACCGAGAACATCCGCGCCTCCATTGCGCATATCGTGGCGCAGGGACGTGAAGCGCTGCTGGATGCGGAACATTTCTTCGACGGCTACGCGAGCGATCCGGCCTACGCGCTGGAGGCGATCCACGCCGCCCATGACGCGGGTGCGCGCTGGATCGTGCTGTGCGACACCAATGGCGGCAGCCTGCCCGACGACGTCGGCCGTGTGGTACGCGAGGTCATTGCGAGCGGGATCCCCGGCGACAGGCTGGGCATCCACACCCATAACGACACCGAACATGCCGTTGCAAATTCGCTGGCCGCCGTGCTGGCCGGGGCGCGGCAGGTGCAGGGGACGCTGAATGGTCTGGGCGAACGCTGCGGCAATGCCAATCTGACCGCGCTAATCCCGACCCTGCTGCTGAAGGAACCCTTTGCCAGCCGGTTCGAGACGGGCGTGACCCTCGACGCGCTGCGCGGCTTGAAAAAGGCAAGCCGCGTGCTGGACGACATCCTGAACCGGGTGCCGGCCAAGCAGGCAGCCTATGTCGGCAGTTCAGCCTTTGCCCACAAGGCCGGGCTGCACGCCAGCGCCATCGCCAAGGACCCGACCACTTATGAACACGTCGACCCGGCGCTGGTCGGCAACACGCGCATCGTGCCGATGTCGAATCAGGCGGGCCAGTCCAACCTGCGCGAACGGCTGATGCAGGCGGGGCTCGACGTCGGCCGCGACGATCCGCGCCTGCCGCGCATCCTCGACCGGATCAAGGAGATGGAGAGCCGCGGCTATTCCTACGATACCGCGCAGGCCAGCTTCGAGTTGCTGGCACGGGCCGAGCTGGGTTTGCTGCCGGAGTTCTTCGAGGTGAAACGCTACCGCGTCACGGTCGAGCGGCGGCGCAACAAGCGCGGCCGCATGGTCAGTCTGTCAGAGGCCGTCGTCGTCGTGAAGATCGGCGGCGAGAAGGTTTTGAACGTGTCCGAATCGATCGGTCCCGACGGTTCGGACCGGGGACCGGTCAACGCGCTGAGCCGCGCGCTGGCCAAGGACCTTGGTCCTTATCAGGCGATCATTGACGATCTGCGGCTGGTCGACTTCAAGGTGCGCATAACCGACGGCGGGACAGAGGCCGTGACCCGCGTCATCATCGACAGTGCGGACGGGCAGGGACGGACATGGTCCACGGTCGGCGTCAGCGCCAATATCGTCGACGCCTCGTTCGATGCGCTGCTGGATGCGATCAACTGGAAACTGATCCGCGACGGGGCTGTGGCCGGGGTTTGAATGGCAGAGCGGACACCATGAGTTTCGACGCCTGCGCGCAACTTGTCGAACGGGGCGATCCGGTGCGGTTTCGCGCCACGATGGCGGTGCCTTTGGCCGCGCGGCGTGTGTTGTTCCCGCTATATGGCTTCAACATCGAAGTCGCGCGCACGCCCTGGGTGACCAAGGAGGCGATGATCGCCGAAATGCGCCTGCAGTGGTGGCGCGACGTGCTGGCCGAGATCGCCGAGGGCGGGCCGGTGCGGTCGCATGAGGTGATCGACACGCTGGCACCTGTGCTGGATGCGCAGGGGTGCCGCGATCTGGATACCCTGATCGACGTGCGCCGCTGGGACATCTACAGCGACGTGTTCGCGGACCGCGATCATCTGGACCGCTACATTGCCGGAACCTCCGGTGCGCTGATGGGCACTGGGGCGCGCCTTTTGGGGCAAGCGGACGGGCAAGTCGTCGCCGATTTCGCCTATGGTGTCGGCATCGCCAACTTTCTGCGCGCGATCCCCGCGCTGGAGGCGGAAGGCCGCAAGCCACTGATCGACGGCACGGTCGAAGGCGTGCGCGACCTTGCGCAGGATGCACTGCACCGGTTGGACCGGGCGCGGGCGCAGCACCGGCAGGTATCGCGGGTTGCAGAGGCTGCGCTTGTCGCGGGGTGGCAGGCGCGCCCTGTCCTGCTGCGCGCCATCGCCGATCCGCAGAGGGTGGCTATGGGCGCGTTGGACCCCGCACCGTTCCAAGACCGGCTGCGTCTGATGCGGGCCGCGACCTTTGGCTGGTGGGTCTAGGCGACAGCCCGACGGGACGTGAGGCCAAGCCACACCAGCGCACCGGCGGCCAGAACCAGCAGTGGGATCATGGCGAGGTTCACCATGTCCCAGCCCTGCACCGCACTGCCGCCCGCGCAGTTCATCAACCCGCCCGAGGCAAGCGATGCCACCGTCACCATGCCGAAGACGATGGTGTCGTTCAGGCCCTGAACGACGCCTCGCTCTGCGGTGTTGTGCGATCCGGCCAGCATGGTGGTCGCTCCGATGAAGCCGAAATTCCAGCCGACGCCCAGCAGCACGAGCGCGCCGAAGAAATTGGCCAGTGTCACACCGGACAAGGCGACGACACCGGCACCGGCGAGAATCGCAAGCCCTGCTCCCATGATCCGCGTCACGCCGAAACGGGCGATCAGGTGGCCGGTGAAGAAGCTGGGCAGATACATCGCGATCACATGGGCCGACACGATGTCGTTGGCATTGTTCTTGGTGAACCCGCAGCCCACGACCGCCAGCGGTGTCGAGGTCATCACCATGTTCATCAGCGCGTAGCTGACCATCCCGCAGATGATCGCCACGACGATGCGCGGATCGCGCAGCAGTTGACCACGGGTGCGGGGCGGAATCGCGCTGATCTGCGGCGGTTGGCCACGGGTGCCTTTTGGCAGGTCCAGAAAGTAGAACAGGGTCATGCCGGCAAGGTTCAGCCCGGCGACTGCGAGGTAGGTGCCAAGGAACGGCACGACCAGCGCATCCTGCACCAGCTTGTTCAGTTGCGGCCCGATCAGGGCCGATATCAGGCCCCCTGCGAGGACGTATGAAATCGCCTTGGGCTTGAACGCGTCAGAGGCCGTATCGGCGGCGGCGAAGCGGTAGAAACCCTGCGCGCTCATGTAGATGCCGGTGAAGAAGGAGCCGAGCAGGAGGATCGCGAACGACCCGATGAACAGCCCGTAGGCGGCGATGAGCGCACCGATCGCCCCGGCCGATGCCCCGAGCACGAAGCCGAAGCGGCGACCTCGGCTTTGCATCAGCGGTGACAGCCAAGGTGCCGTCGTCATGGACGAGAATACGATGACGCTGATCGGCAGTGTGGCGAGGCAGACGTTCGGTGAAAGCATCCCGCCCGCAAGACCGCCGATGACGAAGATCATCGGCATCTGCGCGCCAAGGATCGCCTGCGCCGCGACGAGGACAGCCACGTTTCGCCTGGCCCGGGAATCGTCGATCATCGCTGTGCCCCCTGTTCGAAGCCTGTTATGCCCGGTCGATCAGGTGGGCGAAAGACCCCGTGACACGCCCCACGCGCAGGCCCATCGGGGGCAGGACAGTGCCTTCGGCGTCGCGGGCCGCAAAAAGCGGCTCGCCCTGCGCCGACAGTGTGGTGGCATAGTGGAACTCATGCCCCTTCCAGTCCCCGGCAAACGGGCCGGTGTCGGACTGCAGCTGACGATAGCCAAGGTGCAGCCTGCGTGCGGCAAATGAGGTCCGCAGACGCAGAAGCCCGGCCATCGGATAGGTCACGCCGTCGGCGGCGGTCAGGCTGTCGCCGAGGGTCATGTAGCCGCCACATTCTCCATATATATCAGAAGTTTCCGCGGCATTCCTGAGGCTTTGCATGAAGGTCGTGCAGCCGGACAGGCGGTCGGCGTGTAGTTCCGGATAGCCACCGGGCAACAGGATCAAGTCGGCGGGTGGCACGCCGTCGTCTGCCAAAGGCGAAAAGGGCGTGACCTCCGCCCCGGCCGCCCGCCAGTCCTGCACCTGATGCGGATAGAGAAACGAGAAGGCGGCATCCTGCGCCACGGCGATCCGCTGCGCCGGCGCTGTCAGGGTCGCAGGTTCCGGACTTGGCAACGGGGTCGCAGCGGCCGCGATCGCACCGATGTCACAACCAGCGGCAATCCAGTCGGCGGCCCGGTCGAGGAAGGCAGGCAGGTCGGGATCCTCCATCGCCTGCACCAGTCCCAGATGGCGTGACGGGCGGTCGAGGTCGGTCCTGCGCGGCAGGATACCGAGGATGGGCAGGCCGAGGGGGTCCAGTGCACGGCGCAGCATCCCGGCGTGACGGTCTGAGCCCACCTTGTTCAGGATCACGCCTGCCACGCGCACCGATGGATCATGGTGCGCAAAACCGGCGACCAGCGGCGCGATGGACTGCGCCATCCGGGCGGCGTCGACGATCAGGACGACGGGCAGGCCCAGCAGACGGGCCAGATCGGCGGTCGATCCGGCTCCGTCGGGCGGTGCGCCGTCGAACAGACCCATGGCCCCTTCGACGATCAGCAGGTCATCGGTCGCCGCACGGCGCTGGAGCGATGCAGGTGTCATCGCCCAGGCGTCGAGGTTCAGGCAGGGCTGACCGCAGGCGGCCGCATGATAGGCGGGGTCGATGTAATCCGGCCCAGATTTCGCACCCCGCACCGCAACGCCGGACCGGGCCAGCGCGCGCAGCAGTCCAAGCGTCACTGTGGTCTTGCCACTGCCCGACGCCGGTGCGGCGAGGATCAGGCCCGGCATCGCGGGTCAGATGCCTCCGCCGGGCGTTCATCTGGCCAGATGATAGGGATCATGCGCTGATCGCCGGCATGCCGCGGCCGAGTGGGTCGAGGTTGCGGGGTGCGTCGCCCGCCATCATGCCCTGCCAGTCCAGTACCTGCCGCATCAGAACGGATTGACCGACGCAGATGATCGCAGGCGGCTCCAGCCCTGCGGCGGCGATGTCGCGGACGATCGTGCCAAGCGTGGTTTCGAGCACGCGCTGTTCGGGCGTGGTGGCGTTCGTGACGACGGCGCACGGCTCCGACACACTGCGGCCCGCCGCGATCAGGTGGCCTGCGATCTGGGCGATATGTTTCATCCCCATGTAGATCACGATCACCTGGCTTCCCTTTGAAATACTTGTCCAATCCAGCGAGCCCGGCGTGTTGCCACTTTGATCGTGGCCGGTAACGAAAGTGACGGACTGGTTCACGTCGCGGTGCGTCACGGGGATGCCCGCATAGGCCAGCCCGCCGATACCGGCCGAAATGCCGGGGATGATGCGGACCATGACGCCGTGCTGGACCAGCGTCTGCGCCTCTTCTCCGCCGCGACCGAAGACGAAGGGATCGCCACCCTTCAACCGCAGCACCCGCTTGCCTGCGCGGGCAAGGTCCACCAGACGAAGGGAAATGTCGCGCTGCTTTGCCGACGGTTTGCCGCCGCGCTTGCCCGCATAGATGCGTTCGGCCTGCGGTGCCCAGTCAAGGATCGATTCCTGCACGAGGGCGTCGTAGATCACTACATCCGCCTGCCGCAGCGCGTTCAGGGCGTGCAGCGTCAGCAACCCCGGATCGCCGGGACCGGCGCCGCACAGCCAGACCCAACCCGGTTCCATCACGGGCCAGTCGTAGCGGGGGAGCGGGGGCGTCGTGTCCATGCCCGTCTTATGCCGCGTTGCGGCGGCGTTGAAAAGCGCGGGATGCGGCATTTTCAAGTGTCGCGCCGACCGCTAGGGTGACGCCATGACACGCAAGCCCGAGGGCCCTTTGCGCCGTGGCTGGACCACGGGTGCCTGTGCGACGGCCGCCGTGCGTGCCGCGCTGCTCCGGCTTTGGGGCGGCGCGTTTCCCGACACGGTGCAGATCACCCTGCCAAAGGGCGAGACTCCGGTCTTTGCCCTTGCGCATAGCGCGACGGGCGACGGCTGGGCCGAGGCGGGCATCACCAAGGATGCGGGCGATGATCCCGACGTCACCCACGGCGCGCTGATCGTCGTGCGGGTGACGGCCAGTGCGGGCGGCGTGACCTTTCATGCGGGCGAGGGGGTCGGCACCGTCACGAAGCCCGGACTGCCGATCGGCGTGGGCGAGCCTGCCATCAATCCGGTCCCGCGTGAGATGATGACAGCGCAGGTTCAGGAGATGGCGGCGCGGTTCGGCCGTCCCGCCGACGTGGCGATCACCGTGTCGATTCCCGGCGGTGTTCAGATCGCCGAAAAGACGTGGAACCCGCGTCTTGGCATCGTCGGTGGCCTGTCGGTCCTGGGCACGACGGGGATCGTGCGGCCGTTCTCTTGTGCGGCTTGGATCGCGTCGATCCATCGCGGGGTGGATGTGGCGCGCGCCAGCGGGCTGTCCCATGTCGCGGGCTGCACCGGATCGACGAGCGAGGCCGTGGTACAGCGCCTGCACGGCCTGCCGGATCACGCCATGCTGGACATGGGCGATTTTGCCGGCGGCATGCTGAAATACCTGCGGCGACATCCGGTGCCGCATGTCACCATCGGCGGCGGCATCGGCAAAATGACCAAGCTGGCGCAGGGTGCGCTCGACCTGCATTCGGGGCGCAGTCAGGTGGACTTTGCGGCCCTCGCGGCGCTTTGCGGCGATCCACGACTGGCGCAGGCGAACACGGCCTTGCAGGCTTACGAGATCGCGGGCAAACCTGCGGCACAGGCGGTCGCCGACCGCGCCTTGCAAGTCGTGACAACGGGATTCGGGGGCAAGATGACATTCGACATCGTGGTGATCGACCGGGCGGGTGCGGTGCTAGCGCGGGCTGGCGCATGACCATACTTCTGCTGGCCGGAACGGCCGAGGCGCGCGTCATCGCCGAGGGGCTTCAGGGATCGGGTATCACGGCCATAGCCTCTCTTTCCGGTGCCACGCAACGGGCGCGGCCCTTGCCACTGCCGACCCGGATCGGCGGCTTTGGCGGACGCGAGGGTTTTGTGGCCTATTTGAATGAGGCGGGGATCACTGCCGTGCTGGATGCCACGCATCCTTTTGCAGACCGGATTACCGCCCGCACGGCGCAGGTCTGCGCCGAAATGGGGCTTCCTTATCTGTATCACCTGCGCGCCCCCTGGCTGCCCGACCCCGGCGACGACTGGCGCGAGATCGCGCGGGAGGAGGATGCCGCAGCGTTGATCCCCTCTGGCAAGACGGTCTTTCTGGGCACCGGGCGGCAGACGCTGGACCGCTTCGTCAATCTGGAAGGGCGGCGTGTGATCTGTCGCCAGATCGATCCGCCGACCGCCCCCTTTCCGTTTGAAGGTGGCGAGTTCCTGATCGGTCGCCCGCCGTTTTCGGTGGCGCATGAACGCGATCTGTTTGCGGCGTTGCGGATTGACTGGATCGTGGTCAAGAATGCGGGCGGTGCAGCCAGCCGCACAAAGCTGACGGCGGCGCAGGAGCTTGGCATCCCGGTGCTGATGATCCGTCGGCCCGCGACACCCGCAGGGGTGGCCATCACGGATAGCGTGCAGTCGGCCGTGGATTGGGCCAGGGCAAGGTGACGGGCCGGATCATCCGCGGCGATGCCTGCGTCGCCGAGGGGGCGGCTTGGCTGGCATCGCGCGATGCGCGCTTTGCCCATGCGGTCGCGACGCTCGGACCGTTGCCGCTGCGCCTGCGCGGCGACGGGTTTCCGGCGCTCGTCTCAGCGATCTGTGGCCAGCAGGTCAGCGTGGCCTCGGCCAGCGCGATCTTCGGGCGGTTGCAGGCCGCTGGCATGACCGACCCGGCCAACGTGCGAAGGGCAACCGAGGACGATCTGCGCGGTCTTGGCCTGTCCCGGCCCAAGTCGCGCTATGTGCTGGCGCTGGCCGCGGCCGATCTGGACTACGACGCGCTGCGGACGGCACCGACCGACGAGATCATTGCGACGCTGGTCAAGGTTCCGGGGGTCGGCGTCTGGACGGCAGAGATCTATGCGATGTTCAGTCTGGGCCGCGCCGATGTCATCGCGCCCGGCGATCTGGCGTTGCAGGAAGGCGCGCGGATGCTGTTCGCGCTGCCCGCCCGCCCGCCCGACAAGGCCCTGCGCACGATGGCCGCGGACTGGTCGCCCTGGCGGTCGGTTGCGGCACGGCTGCTCTGGGCCTATTACGCGCAGATGAAATCACGCGAGGGGATCCGATGACACGCGCACTTCACGCCGGCCGCAAGGAACCCGCATCGGGAGAGGTGCGCGCCGCTGTCATCTTTCTGCACGGGTACGGGGCCAACGGTGCCGATCTGCTGGGGCTGGCCGACCCGTTGATCGACCACATGCCCGACACGCTGTTCCTGGCACCCGACGCGCCAGAGGATTGCGCAGGGTCGCCGATGGGGTTCCAGTGGTTTCCCATTCCCTGGATCGACGGATCGAGCGAGGAAGAGGCCGAAGCCGGACTGCGCCGCGCGGCGGAGGATCTGAATGCCTTCCTCGATGGCGTGATGGTGGACGAGGACCTGTTGCCGGAACAGGTCATGGTGGTTGGGTTTTCCCAAGGGACCATGATGGCGCTGCACGTTTTGCCGCGTCGCGAAGACCCGGTCGCGGGGCTGGTGGCGTTCTCTGGCCGGTTGCTGCAACCGGAATCGCTGGCCGACGAGGTTGTCAGCCGTCCGCCCATCCTGCTGATCCACGGCGATCTGGACAATGTGGTGCCGCCGCAAAGTCTGCCGCAGGCGGCAGAGGCCCTGCAGGGGGCTGGCTGGACCGATGTCTATGCCCACGTCATGAAAGGCACCGCCCATGGCATCGCGCCGGACGGGTTGCAGGTGGCGCTAGCCTTCATGGCTGACCGGCTGGGTATGGACTGATCCCGACCGTCACATCGGTTTTACCTGACCGGGGCATACCAGCGATATCTGGGGTCACATTAGCCATTGGCTTTTGATCCGCCCCAGATATAGTTTTCCTGACGCGGCCGGTGCGGCCCCGTGGCAAAGGGTGCCGTCAGCCGACCGCCAGCAGATGGATGCAGGCGACGATGGACGGTGATTTCAGAACGGAATTCGTGCGGGAACCGGGGGCGTTGAAACACTTCCCGGCTCTGGTGTTGAACGCGGACTACAGGCCCTTGTCCTACTACCCGCTGTCGCTCTGGCCCTGGCAGGAGGCGGTGAAGGCAGCCTACCTTGATCGGGTCACGATCATCAGCGAATACGACGCAGAGGTGCACAGCCCATCGACCCGGATTCGCATCCCGTCGGTCGTGGTGCTGAAGGATTTCGTCAAACCCCAGAAACGCGTGGCCTTTACCCGGTTCAATCTCTTTCTGCGCGACGAATTCTGCTGCCAGTACTGCGGCAGCAAGGGCGATCTGACCTTCGATCACGTTCTGCCGCGCGCCCGAGGCGGCGTCACAAGCTGGACGAATGTCGTCGCCGCTTGCAGCCCCTGCAACCTGCATAAGGGGTCCAAGCTGCTGAAACAGTCGGGCATGACCCTGCGCCGACCGCCGCGTCAGCCAGCAGCGGCTGAACTGAACAACATCGGGCGGAAATTTCCGCCGGGTCACATGCACGACAGCTGGATGGACTACCTCTATTGGGACGCCGAACTGGAGGCATGACGTCTTGTTTTCGGCGACCTGATCTTGATATCCGGGATGGTATCGATCGGAACGGCGCGCGCTAGACTTTTCCGATGCCGCTGGGTATCAGCTAGGCGTTAGCGCTAACGCGCCCCTCACTGCCCGGAGTTCTCATGGTCTCTCGTGTCATTCCCGTCGATGAATTCGACCTTGTCATCTTTGGCGGCACCGGCGATCTGGCGCGGCGCAAGATCCTGCCGGGCCTTTTTCGCCGCTACCTTGCGGGCCAGATGCCCAAGGGCAGCCGCATCATCGGTGCCGCGCGGTCCGAGATGGACAGCGACGGCTACCGTGCGATGATCGCCGAAGCGATCGCGGAGTTCGGTGGCGAGGAACGCAAGGATTCCACGGAGCTGAATGGGTTTCTCGAGACATTGCATTATGTCGCCATCGACGCACAGGGCGACGGCGGCTGGACCGAACTGTTCGACGTGACCCGCGATGGCGTGATCCAGGCTTTCTATTTTTCGGTCGCGCCGTCGCTGTTCGGCGACCTTGCGGAACGCCTGCACAAGCACGGCATCGCCGACGACACCAGCCGCATCGTCGTGGAAAAGCCGTTCGGCCGCGACCTTGCGTCAGCCAAGGCGCTGAACGACACGCTCGCCGCCCATTTCGAGGAACGGCAAATCTACCGGATCGACCATTATCTGGGCAAGGAAACCGTGCAGAACCTGATGGCGGTCCGTTTTGGCAACGTCCTGTTCGAGCCGTTGTGGAACAGCCATTATGTCGATCACATCCAGATCACCGTGGCGGAAACCGTCGGTGTTGGCGGGCGCGGGGCCTATTACGACAAGTCAGGTGCCATGCGGGACATGGTGCAGAACCACCTGATGCAACTGCTGTGTCTGATCGCGATGGAACCGCCCTCGGTCTTTGGCGCGGACGAGGTGCGCGACGAAAAGCTGAAGGTGATCCGCGCGCTGCAACCGGTGGAGCCGCATCACATCGTGCGCGGCCAGTATGACGCGGACGCCGACAGTCCCAGCTACCGCGCCGATGTGGAAAACCCACGCAGCTTTACCGAAAGCTTCATTGCGATGAAGGTTCAGGTCTCGAACTGGCGGTGGGCGGATACCCCGTTCTACCTGCGCACCGGGAAGAAGTTGAAGGGCCGCGCATCCGAGATCGCAGTGGTGTTCAAGGACCTTGGCCATTCCATCTTCGAAGGCGACACGGCGCGGCATCGCAACATCCTCGCCATCCGGTTGCAGCCGAACGAAGGCATGGACTTGCAGGTCACGATCAAGGAACCCGGTCCCGGCGGCATGCGCCTGATCGACGTGCCGCTGGACATGACCTTTGCCGACGCACTGGGAGAGGATTCCGAACCTGCGACCGACGCTTACGAGCGTCTGATCATGGATGTGATCCGCGGCAACCAGACCCTGTTCATGCGCGGCGATGAGGTGGAGGCCGCCTGGGCCTGGACCGATCCGCTGATCGACGGCTGGGAAGGGCGCAACGACGTCCCCAAACACTATGAACAAGGCAGCGCGGGTCCAGAGGATGCGATGATGCTGATGCACCGCGACGGCCGCCGCTGGCGCGATATCAAGGGCTAGGCGACCGGCAGCCGAACCCTGCATCACGCCCGGTTTGGCAAAGCGCGCCGGCTGTGCTTTGGTTCCCCCGACACTGATCCTGATCCAAAGGCCAAACCCATGGAATTCATCGCGTATCCCGACGGCGAAATGATGATGATCGACCTTGCCAACGTGCTTGCGGGCGAACTGCGCCAATGTCTGCAGACGCATGACCACGCGTCGTTTGCGGTACCGGGCGGCACCACACCGGGGCCGATCTTCGACAATCTGTGTTCGGCCAATCTTGATTGGGCGCGGGTCCATGTCATGCTGACCGACGAACGCTGGGTGCCAGAGACGTCCGAGAGGTCCAACACCCGCCTGATTCGCCAGCGTCTGCTGACGGACCGCGCCGCAGAGGCGATCTACGTCCCGCTTTACGCCGACGCACCGACGCCAGAGGACCAGCTGGACGACCTGCAAGAGGCGCTGACGCCCGACCTGCCGTTGTCGCTGGTCCTGCTGGGCATGGGGACGGACATGCATACTGCGTCGATCTTTCCCGGTGCCGACCAGCTGGACCGCGCCCTTTATGGCGACGACCGGTTGATCGCGATGCGGGCGCCCGGCGCGCCTGAACCGCGGATCACCCTGTCGGCCAAGGTGCTGCGCGAGGCGATGAGCCGTCACATCGTCATCGTCGGCCAGGAGAAACGCGATGCGCTGGAACGCGCCGTCAACCTGTCACCCGAAGAGGCCCCCGTCGCTGCGATCCTGCCCGGGTCCATCGTTCACTGGGCGGAGTCCTGAAAATGTTTGCAGATCTGAGAAAGCATTATGCGGCAATCAAGGATCGCCGGATCGAAGCGACGCTGGACGCCGACCGCGCAGCGGCCTTTGCCGCGCAGGCGGGCGACCTGCGGCTTGATTTTGCCAAGACCCAGATCGACGACCGCGCCCTGTCGCAGTTGATCGACCTGCTGGAGAGGACCGGCGTCGCGGACAAGCGCGAGGCGATGTTCTCGGGGGCGGCCATCAACGACACCGAAGGCCGCGCGGTTCTGCATACCGCGCTGCGCAACCTTGACGGAGGCGCGGTCACGGTCGACGGGCAGGACATCATGACAGAGGTGCGGGCGACGCTGGACCGCATGGCCGACTTCGCCACGTCCATGCGTGACGGCAGCTATGCCGGGCAGGGTGGCGCGATCACCGATGTCGTCAACATCGGCATCGGCGGGTCCGATCTTGGCCCCAAGATGGGCACGCTGGCATTGGCCCCCTACCATGACGGGCCGCGGTGCCATTTCGTCAGCAACGTCGATCCGGCGGATATCGCGCAGACCCTGCGCGGACTCGATCCCACCACGACGCTGGTGATCGTGGCGTCAAAGACCTTTACCACGATCGAGACGATGACAAACGCCCGCACCGCGAAGGCGTGGATGAGCGAGGGCGGCGGTGATGTCGGACGTCAGTTCGTGGCCCTGTCTACCGCCGCTGACAAGACGGCTGACTTCGGCATCGACCCGGCCCGCGTCTTTGGTTTCGCGGATTGGGTCGGGGGGCGCTATTCCATGTGGGGGCCGATCGGGTTGTCGCTGATGATCGCGATCGGTCCCGACGCCTTCCGGGCCTTTCTGCGCGGCGGGCAGGCGATGGACCTTCATTTCCGCAGCGCGCCCTGGCGGGAAAACCTGCCGGCGCTGCTGGCGCTGGTTGGCCTGTGGCACAATCAGGTCTGCGATCATGCGACCCGCGCCGTGCTGCCCTATGACAACAACCTGTCGCGCCTGCCGGCCTATCTTCAGCAGTTGGAGATGGAGAGCAATGGCAAGGGCGTCAGCCTTGACGGCGTGCCGCTGCCGTTCAATTCCGGCCCGGTCGTCTGGGGCGAACCGGGGACCAACGGACAGCACGCCTTCTACCAGTTGATCCATCAGGGCACGCGGGTCGTGCCCTGCGAATTCCTTGTCGCCGCGCGCGGCCACGACGACACGCTGCATCACCAGCACCGCCTGCTTGCGGCCAACTGCCTTGCACAGTCCGAGGCATTGATGAAGGGGCGCACGCTGGAAGAAGCGAAAAAGAAACTTGCCGGAAAGTTCGACGGTGCCGCGTTGGATCGGCAGGCGGCGCACCGGGTGTTTCCGGGCAACCGCCCGTCGATCACGCTGACCTATCCGCAACTGACGCCAGAGGTGTTGGGGATGCTGGTCGCCTTGTATGAACACCGCGTTTTCGTCGAAGGCGTCGTGCTGGGCATCAACTCCTACGATCAATGGGGCGTGGAATTGGGCAAGGAACTTGCGACGTCGCTACAACCTGTCGTCAAAGGCGAAAAGCCCGCCACCGACAAGGACGGATCGACGGCGGCGCTCGTGGGCTTTCTGCAAGGGCACGGGCTGTAGGTCAGCCCGTGACCGACCCGTCCCGGTCGATGAACATTTGCCGGATGTGATCGGGCAGGGGCCGCTTGGTGTCGTCGTCGTTCAGCATGACGATCACCGCGTGGCTGGTCGTGCACAGTTGCCCATCAACCCAGACCGCATATTCCATCGTGAAACTGGTGTTCCCGAGCTTTGTCGTGCGACCCGTCATGATGTAGGTGTCGGTCAGCTTGATCTCTCGGATGTAGTCCAGACCGATGCTGCGCAGCACGACCTTTGGCCGCTTGCCGTCGACTTTCCAGATCGCGCGATCGGCGAAATAGAGGATGCGCAGGTTCTCGAACCACTTGAGGTAGACGGCGTTGTTGACGTGTTGCAGCGCATCGATCTCTCCGAAGCGGACCTTGTCGGCCATGCCGAAGGACCAGGGTTCGGGAATGCCAGCCGCGCGCAGGTCATCTGCATGCAGCGGGGTCAGGAACGGGACGGTCATCAGACGACTGCGGTAACGATGATCTCGACCTTGTAGGCGGGGGTCGCGAGCTTTGCCTCTCCGGTCCAGCGGGCGGGGGCGTGGCCCTTGGACACCCAGCCGTCCCAGACCGCATTCATCGCGGCGAAATCGGCGATGTCGGCCAGCCAGACCTGTGCGGTCAGGATCTTTGTCTTGTCGGTTCCGGCCAGCGCCAGAAGGCGGTCGATCTGGGCCAGCACCTCGGTGGTCTGCGCCGTCGCATCCTCACCGGGCTTGCCGACCTGACCCGCCAGATAGACGATGCCGTTGTGCACGACAGCCTGGGACATCCGGTCGCCGGATTCGATACGTTGAATGGTCATGGGATGTTCCTGCGCGAAAGAGGATGGAGCGGGTAACGAACTCCGCTGTGGTGTCGTTTCCTGTATCACTTCGTATCTTAGGGTCAAGTAAATAGGGGCATTTTTAAGAAGCAGTTGTAACCTCGCGTTGTGTCACGTAGCAATCAATTACCCCTTCTTGGGCGGGTTGAATGTGGGGCTGATATGCCAAAGCGTGCCAAGGAACTCTCTGCCATCGAAGTTAGGCGGCTTGGTCGGGGTGTGCATAATGTGGGCGGCGTGGCTGGTCTGCTGATGCAAGTCTCGGAAAATGGTGCGCAGTCGTGGCTGTTGCGTGTGAGGGTCGGACACAAGCGGCGCGAAATTGGCTTGGGTCCTTTTCCCGAGGTAACTCTTGCAAAGGCGCGTGAGAGAGCCACTGAGACGAAAACTGACATCCGCAAAGGTATTGATCCAGTAGAAAGCCGCAAGGCCGCAAGATCGGCGCTGATCGCATCTCAACGGCAAGGTTTGACTTTTATCGAGGCGTTCGAAAAGTATGCTGCAAAGAAATTGCCGGAACTCCGAACAGAACGATACCGGGAGCAGTGGCGGGCGACCGTCGAAAAGTACGCGTTCCCAGAACTCGGTGGCATGTTGGTGCAGGAGATCGGTCGTGAAGACATCCTGCGGATTTTGCATCCGATCTGGGAAACCCGCACTGAGACGGCAACCAAAGTTCGCCAACGGATCGAGAAGACCCTCGACTACGCAAAAGCGGCTGGTCACCGGACTGGGGATAATCCGGCGGCATGGCGCGGCAATCTCGAACTGGCACTTTCAGCACCGAATAAGATTGCGCCAAAGCAAAACTATCCTGCCTTGCAGCTTGATGATGCAACGCGATGGTGGTTCGACCTGAAAGCACAGAAAGGTATGGGCGCAGCTGCCTTGGCATTTCAGGCTCTGACAGCATCACGAACCGGGGCCGTGCGTTTCGCGAAGTGGGATGAAATAGACCTTGATGCACGTCTGTGGACCATCCAGCCGGGGCGCATTGCAAGCAAGATACCCCCGACAGGCAAACCGCACCGAGTACCACTAACGGAGGCTATGATTGAGCTTTTAGATACATTGCCGCGCCTAGGTGACCTGCTTTTCACGGCACCGCGCGGCGGCAGCTTGTCAGACGCGACCTTGGGTAAGTCCATGCGGGCGATACACGAAGCTGACATTGAGCGGGGTGGCATTGGCTACCTTGACGCCAAAACAAAAGAGCGGGCCGTGCCTCATGGGCTTAGAAGCTGCTTTCGTGTGTGGGTAACGGAGCGCACCAACTTTGATGGCGACATGGCCGAAATCGCACTGGCGCATATGGTGGGCAGCAAGGTCAGGCAAGCCTACGATAGGTCAGACATGATCGAAAAGCGGCGGTCAATGATGGACGCTTGGGCGGGTTTTCTTGTGGGCAATGATCAAAAAATAGGGGGAGTTGTTCGGTTTTTGTAACCAAAAAATTTGGCGCTGCCATCGAGGAACTCTCTTGGTTAGCGAGTAAGAAATGAATGTTTAGGGAAATAGCAGATGACTTCAAAGAATCTCGATCATTGGCGATTATCGGACAGACTATCTGTGCCGCACGCTGCGGTGCTGATACTTGGCGAGGACCCTAGCGCGGGCTTAGAGCCGAACTTCGAGACAGGAGATCCCGAGTATAGATACGATGGTTTTTATGCCGTTTTCGAGAGCCTCAAATCGGCGGTAATCGCGGGTTCATTAAACGCACGGTTAGCTTATCCAGCCCGAACTAAGCTTGATAGAATGCCGGGCGCTAACGCAACTGTCGTCCTCGAAATGGGGCGGATAGAGACCGAACTGTCCTACGATATAATTCTACCCCCTGAAGAATGGGTTAGCGAAGCTTGGACTGATCAAGTCGTAATCGAG